>JBDSFA010000401.1:0-5111 GCA_039919785.1 Dokdonella sp.
GCAGGTTGATGTCGCCTGACGAAGTGCGCTGGACCTCGACGGCACCGACATCTTCGCCCGTCACGTCACCGGAACTGACCTCGATCGTCAGCGGACCGGCAATATGCCTGACCTGCAGATCGCCGGAACTCGTGTCGAAACCCAGCGCCGCCACGCCGCTCACTTGCGCGTCGCCCGAGCTGCCCTTGATGTTCACGGCAAGCTTCGCCGGCACGCGCACGCGAAGGTCCATGTACGCGTAGCTGGAACCAAACCAGCTCCAGTTCGCCGTGCGATCCGCGTGCGGCGTGATCGTCAGGCGGTCACCCGCGCGCTGCTGGTCGACGGTAATTCCAGCAAGCCAGGTCTGATCGGACGCACAGACCTTGCCGCGCACCTCGACCTTGGCCAGGCCCGGCACACCTTCGACGATCACGTCGCTCGAACCCAGGACGAAGGCGACGCTGGCGAGGCCTGCCGCATCGACATCGAAGTCGCGCTCGGCGCTGAAAATGCATTCATTTGCCATCGCCGCCGCCGGCAGAAGAAGGGACAGGAAAACAAGACTGCGCATATCGATGACTCCGAGGTGGACGCCTGCTCAGATGCGGATGGAGGCACAAAGGTTTAGACAGCTCGGGATCTCAAGGCGTCCTTCAACTTCGCAACGTGCTCATTTCTGTGCCGGCTTCGCAAGGTGGTCCCAGAGGAAGGTATACGCGAGCGCATGCATGAACGCGGACTGCTTGTTGTCCGCAGCCGCCCCGTGACCGCCTTCGGTGTTCTCGTAGAACCACGCGTTCGCATAGCCCATGTCCTGCATCTTGGCGGCCATCTTGCGCGCTTGCACCGGACCGACGCGGTCGTCGCTGGTCGCCGTATAGAACAGCACTGGCGGATAGACCTGTCCGGCGCTTACGTTTTCGTACGGCGAGAAGGTCTTGATATACGACCACTCGTCCGCCTTGTCCGGATCGCCGTACTCGGCCATCCACGACGCGCCCGCGGAAAGATGCGTGTAACGCTT
Source organism: Dokdonella sp. (assembly GCA_039919785.1). Lineage (GTDB taxonomy): Bacteria > Pseudomonadota > Gammaproteobacteria > Xanthomonadales > Rhodanobacteraceae > Dokdonella_A. The sequence goes on from JBDSFA010000401.1 coordinate 1,007, forward strand.
CATGTCGAGCAAGGGCACTTCGCAGACGATCGCCCCGAACAACTGCGGATAGAGCGTGAGCATGTTGCCCATGAGGAGACCGCCATTGCTGCCGCCTTCGGCGCCCAGATGCGAGCGCGACGTGACGCCGCGATCGATCAGGTCCTGCGCCACCGCGGCGAAATCCTCGTACGCGCGCAGGCGGTTCGCCTTCAGCGCCGCCTGGTGCCAGCGTGGACCGTATTCGCCACCGCCACGGATATTGGCAACGACAAGGACGCCACCGCGCTCAAGCCAGCTACGGCCGACACTGCCGCTGTATTTGGGCTGCAACGACACTTCAAAACCGCCGTAGCCATAAAGCAGGGTCGGGTTCGACCCATCCAGTTCCAGCTTCTTCGCGCTGATCTGGAAATACGGAATGCGCGTGCCGTCCTTCGATGTCACGAAATACTGGTGCACGACATGCTTCGATGCGTCGAAGAATGCCGGCGCACGTTTGATCGGCGTCGCTGCACCTTGACCGAGCGTGCCGTAGTAGAGCGTCTCGGGCACGAGAAAGCCGGTCACGCTCTGGAAATAGGCATCACTGCTGTCCGCGTCGACGCCGGTCGCCTCGACCGTACTGAGCGTGTGCTCGCCCGCGAGTGCTTGATGTTTCCAGGTGCCGTGTGCCGGCGTCAGTACCTGCTGACGGCCACTGACGTTGTCGAGGATATTCAGGATCAGGTGATGGCGCGTCCAAGAATAGTTCGACAGCGACGTCGTTTCCGTCGGCACGAACACGGGCGCGAGTTCGCGTTTGCCCGCCATGAATGCATCGAAATTCGCCGCCAGCAGCGCGCCTGAAGGCCAGGTCTTGCCGCCGACCGTCCATTCGCTGCGCGGCTGTATCAGCATCCACTCGCGATGCGAGTCAACGACCGCGTCGAGGGGCACGTCGATCTTGGTCAACGTGCCGTCCTTGTTGCGCAGGAAAGTTTCGCTACTGTAGAAGTCGATTGCGCGATTGACGAAATCGCGCTCAAACCCCGGCGTGAGATCGCGTGAGGCGCTGATCGACAGATCGTCGTCGGTACCTTCGTGGACGAGTTTCGCCTCAGCGAGCGGCGTGCCGCGCGTCCATTCCTTGACGATGCGCGGATAGCTCGACTTCGTCATCGAGCCTGGGCCGAAATCAGTACCGACGTAGAGGTGATCCTGATCGATCCATGCCGTCTGCGATTTGGCTTCCGGCAGCGTGAAGCCGTCCTTCACGAACGTCTTGTCGTGCAGGTCGAACTCGCGCACGACGGTGGCGTCGCCACCCCCTGGTGAGAGCATGAGCAGACAACGGCGATAGGCAGGTTTGAGGCAATCAGCGCCGTGCCAGACCCAATGCTGGTTCTCCGCGGTGGCGAGCGCATCGAGGTCGAGCACGGCCTCCCACCTGGGCTGGCTCTTGCGGTATTCGGCCAGTGTCGTGCGCCGCCACAAGCCGCGTTGATGCGCTTGGTCCTTCCAGAAGTTGTAGTAGTGCTCGCCGAGCTTCTGCACGCCAGGAATGCGCGCCTCGGAATCGAGAACCTCCAGGATGCGCGAGCGCGTTGTCTCGAACTCCGGCGCATCCGCATACGCCTTCTTCGTCGCCGCATTGCGCTCTTCAACCCAGGCCAGTGGTTTCGCACCGTGGATGTCCTCCAGCCAGAGGTAGGGATCAGTCGTCGTCATGGCGGGCGAGGTCGTCGTCTTGGGCGCAACCGGCGCGCAGGCTGCAAGCGTTGAGAGAAGGGCAAACGCAGTGACGCGTGCCGTACGTGTCATATTCATGAAGTCCTCCATCGACAGACAAACCCGCATCCTGCGCACGCGCGAGCGCGCTGTCCAGATGCCGAGGACCGACGCGGCTAACGGAACCGGGGCGGGGCTTGCGCACACGACCTTCCTCAACCTCTACCGAACGCCGAGTTCGCGCAACACCGGCAGCACGATCCGTGCAGCGCGCAAAAAAAAACCCCCGAACGTGTCGGGGTTTTGCGGAATCGCTTCAACGTTGGCCTGCCGTCGATGCGCCCGCGAGTGAACCTCGCAGGCGCACGACATACCGCTTACAGCAAGGGCACCAGCAGCAGCGCCACGATGTTGATGATTTTGATCAACGGATTCACCGCCGGACCTGCGGTGTCCTTGTACGGATCGCCCACGGTATCGCCGGTGACGGCCGCCTTGTGCGCGTCCGATCCCTTGCCGCCGAAATGGCCGTCCTCGATGTACTTTTTCGCATTGTCCCAGGCACCACCACCGGTGGTCATCGAGATCGCAACGAACAAGCCGGTGACGATCGTGCCGATCAGCACGCCGCCAAGCACCTGCGCGCCGGCAAGAGTGCCACCGCCAAGCCACTTGAAGCCGAAGGCGACGACGACAGGCACCAGCACCGGCAACAGTGACGGGATCATCATTTCCTTGATCGCCGACTTGGTCAACATGTCCACCGCGCGCGAATAATCCGGCTTGGCCGTGCCTTCCATGATGCCCTTGATCTCACTGAACTGGCGGCGTACTTCGACCACCACGGAGCCCGCTGCACGACCGACCGCTTCCATCGCCATCGAGGCAAACAGGAACGGAATCAGGCCACCGATCAGGAGACCGATGATGACCAGATGATTGGACAGATCGAAGGTGAAGATCTGCTGCGGATGCGCAATGTGGAGGTTGTGTGTGTAGTCGGCAAACAGCACCAGTGCGGCGAGACCGGCGGAACCGATCGCGTAGCCCTTGGTGACGGCCTTGGTGGTGTTGCCGACCGCATCGAGCGGATCGGTGACGCCGCGCACTTCCGGCGGAAGATCGGCCATTTCCGCGATGCCGCCCGCGTTGTCGGTGATCGGACCGTAGGCATCAAGCGCGACGATCATGCCGGTCATCGACAGCATGGCGGTCGCGGCAATCGCAATGCCATACAGATCGGCGAGATGGTAGGCGCCCCAGATCGCCGCGCAGACCGACAGCACCGGCCAGGCGGTCGACTTCATCGAGATGCCGAGGCCGGCGATGATGTTGGTGCCGTGACCTGTCGTCGAGGCTTGCGCGATGTGGCGCACCGGGCCGTATTCGGTCGCGGTGTAATACTCGGTGATGACGACCATTGCGCCGGTCAGCACGAGGCCGATCACGGTGCAGCCGAAAATGTTCCAGACACCGTAGCTGCTGTCCGCCATCAATTCCTTGGTGACCGGATAGAACGCGACCAACGCGAGCACGGCCGACACGATCACGCCCTTGTACAGCGCATTCATGATCTTGCCGCCCGGACTCACCTTGACGAAGAACGTACCGATGATCGAAGCGATGATCGACACGCCGCCGAGCACGAGCGGGTACAGCACCGCATTCGCGCCCGCCTGTGCCGCCATCACGCCACCGAGCAGCATGGTCGCGATCAGGGTCACGGCATAGGTTTCGAACAAGTCCGCCGCCATGCCGGCGCAATCGCCGACGTTGTCGCCGACGTTGTCCGCGATGACCGCCGGATTGCGCGGGTCGTCTTCAGGAATGCCGGCTTCAACCTTGCCGACGAGATCCGCACCGACGTCGGCGCCCTTGGTGAAGATGCCGCCGCCCAGTCGCGCAAAGATCGAGATCAGCGACGAACCGAACGCGAGGCCGATCAGGGAATGCAACGCCTGATCGGTGGTGTAGCCGAAATGCAGCAGCGCCATGTAGTAACCGGCAACGCCAAGCAGGGCGAGGCCGACGACCAGCATGCCGGTGATCGCACCACCGCGGAACGCCACCGCAAGCGCCGGCGCAATGCCGCCACGCGCAGCTTCGGCAGTACGCACGTTGGCGCGCACCGAGATGTTCATGCCGATATAGCCGGTGAGACCGGAGAGGATGGCACCCAGCGCAAAACCGATCGCCGTGGTCCAGCCCAGCGCCGGCACGATCCCGATCACCACGAACAGGATCACGCCGACGATGCCGATCGTGCGGTATTGCCTGTTGAGGTAAGCGCGCGCGCCTTCCTGAATTGCCGCCGCGATTTCCTGCATGCGTGGATTGCCGGCCGGCTTGGCCAGGATCCAGCGAATCGACCAGGCGCCATACACAATCGCAAGCCCCGCGCAAACCAACGCAATCA
>JBDSFA010000251.1:0-4319 GCA_039919785.1 Dokdonella sp.
TGGAGGGCATCGCCGCACGTGCAGGCGCGCATGCACGCGCTCGGCATTGCGAACGAGGATGCGTTGCAGGGCTGGTTCATTGCGCGACTGCAGAAATATCTCGCCGCGCACGGACGCAAGCTGATCGGCTGGGACGAAATCCTCGAAGGGGGTGTTCCGCCCGCGGCGATCGTGATGTCATGGCGCGGCGCGAAGGGCGGCATCGAGGCGGCGCAGCAGGGGCATGACGTCGTGATGGCGCCATCGCCGGATCTGTACCTCGATCACCTGCAAAGCGATGCCGCGGATGAACCGTCGGGGCGTCCCGACCTGCGCACGCTGGCGGACATCTACGGGTTCGAGCCAACACCCGCCGGTATGGGCGCCGACGCTGCCGCGCACGTACTTGGCGCGCAAGCAAACTTGTGGACCGAACACATGCGCACGACCGCGCTGGTCGAGCATGCGGCATTTCCGCGCCTTGCAGCGCTGGCGGAAGTTCTGTGGTCGCCACCGTCGACGCACGACTGGGACCGTTTCGTCGTACGGCTGGCGCCGCAGATGAATCGGTATGCCGCAGCCGCCGTCGCCGCCGCGGCAAGTGCATTCGAGGTGCGTTTCGCCAGTGAATACGACGCGGCAACCGGGCGCGTGAAAGTAACGCTGTCGAACCAGGTTGCGCAGCCGATCCACTACACCGACGACGGCAGCGTGCCTACGAATACCTCGGCGCTCTACCACGCCCCGTTGATGCAACCGCTCCCCTCGACGCTGCGCGCCGCCACCTTCATTGATGGCCGCATCGTGGGCGGCGTGAAATCAAACGAATTGACATATGCGGATCTTCTGCGACGTTCCAGCGACGCCTTGAAACCATGCAGCGGCAAGCTTCCGCTGCGACTAGAGGATGACGCGCCAGCAGTCGGGTCGCGCACGTTCTTCACCGTCGACCTGTTCGACCCGTGCTGGATTTACACGAATGCCCCGCTCGATGGCATCGTGGCGATCGAAGTCGGCGTAGGCCAGCTGCCCTACAACTTCCAGTTGTGGAAGGATACGGCGAACGTCGTGCCCCGTCCCGCCCCGCAATCACCGGATGGCGAGTTGCTGGTCAGGGCTAATTCCTGCACGGATCCTGTGGTGGTGAAACTGCCCCTTGGTCCCGCGCTCGCCAACACAGGGGTGACGATGCTCGTGGCGCCACTTCCTGCGATGGCAGGCGTGCGCGATCTGTGCCTGCTGTTCAGTGGTCGTGGCATCGATCCCCTCTGGGCGATCGATGATGTGCGGCTCGTTCCCGCGAAGCACTGAAATTGGTGGCGCCGAACACACGCCCGCGCGCGCCCAGATCTTTTTTCTGATCCCGACCACGAACTCGCATGACAGGATCGAAAGAACCCGTGGGTGCACCCGTGAGCGGCATGCGAACCAAAACCCACGCCGATCGCGCCTCCAAAAAGGACATCGCTTTGCCAATGGCCACGCACTTTGACGCGGGTGATGGCATCGTAGATCGGCAGGAGCGCCAATCCATACACTGCAGGATGATCTTCACCTTGGGCGAGGATCAATGGCGTGACAACGGTGGATATTTCGGCGACCTCGCCGCTTGGATAGCTGCGATTGCCTTGGCCGCTGAAGAACTGGTTCGGATTGCTGGTTTGTGATAGTCGTTCGCGCTAGAACGCAGTCTTAGAAATCGCGCGTCAGTGTGCAGCGCTGTTTGCGGCGGATGGCTGCACCATTGTAGTTTTGTCCGACGTGTACTCTGTATCGGTCAGCGTCTCTAGAAACGCCACAATTGCTTGCCGCTCGTCAAGCGAAAGGGTCGTCGTCCGTCCGCTGCTGAATGCACGGTAGTAGATTTCATGATCGACTGCCTCTTTCAGCGTCGCGATGCTTCCGTCGTGCATGTAGGGTGCTGTCACGGCGACATTTCTCAGCGAAGGCGTTCGAAACGCTCCAATGTCGATCGGACGACGGCTTACGACAAAGCGCCCGAGAGACGACCAGTCCGGATTCGCGAGCACCTTGTGCCCTAAGTGGGCGTCGTCGGGATGCTCACTCAAAACTGTGCGCACGAGTTCCGGAAGATTGGGTGATTGCGTTGTTTTCCCGACGCCGGAATGATGGTATTGACCATCCGAAAAGCGGAGCGTTGTTCCCACAGCGCTATGGCAAGCGTTGCAGCCGGAGATGCCCTCGAACAGCTGTCTACCGTGCTCGGCTTCGTATGTCAAAGGAGACGCTGCTACCTTGTCGTAAGGAGCCGAACCGACTCGAAGCGACTGGATGAAGGCGACAAGGGCAGATCGGACCTGATCCAGTGAAGGGGCCTCCGTAGCGTTCGGAAATGCAGTGCCGAATTTCTTGAAAACAGCGGGGGCGCGCTTCATCCTCTCCACGATTTCGTCCGTGGATGCCAGCCCCAATTCGACGGGATTGGTGAACGGATCGAGCACCGCGTCTTCGAGCCGCGAGCGACGACCATCCCACATGAAGGATGTATCGTCGCCAATGCCGATCAAGCTCGGCGCATTACGTGTTCCAGCTCTTCCCTCAATACCAATGCTGCGCGGATGCGGATCTGCGTAAGCGTGCGCAGGGTCGTGACAACTCTGGCAGCTCGTGTGTCCATCGCGGCTTAGGGATGTGTCCTGGAAGAGGGTTCGCCCAAGGTCAATCAGATTCGCATTCGCAGTCGGCGACGCGAATGCAATGTTCGATGGACACGAACACGCCACGAGGGTGAGGAGTTGCAGAAGTTGCGTCAGCGGTCGAACCAAACGGTCCGGAGCGTGAGATGGTCGAAGAGTATTGATGTCTGAAAGCTTCATGCGGTCAGGAGAAAGATCTGTCGAGTCAGGAATGAGTTTGTCCGAATTGCAATCGAGCAGGCCACGCGCGTTTCATTTTTCACGCAATTCGAATTTAACCGGGGCTTGCGTATAGCACGTGCTGGAGCTTGCGTCGTCTGATTCTTGCTGTGTGGCATTGTCACAAAATTCAAGTATGCTCTCCGCCGCGCGCACTCGCGCTAGGGAGAGCACGGATGAGACTGGACGACTCGAATGGGCGCCGCGTTGTGCGCTGGTCGTGGGTATGCATTGCCGCGATCCATCTGCTACTGGCGATGTCCTGGACACAGGCCTCTACGTATGTATATGACGCGAACAATCGTCTGCGCGCGGTAACCAACGCGACAGGGGCATCGAGCGCGTACGTTTACGACGCGTTGGGAAATCTCACCCGCATTGTTTCCGTTCCCGCTGGACAACTTGCGTTGTTCGCGTTCGCGCCAAACCACGGCCCAGTAGGGGCAACCGTGACGCTCTCGGGAGCGGGGTTCAGTACGACGGCCGGCAACAATGCCGTGCAGTTCAATGGCGTAGCGGCTGCGGTCAGCACTGCGAGCGCAGCGCAGCTGGTCGTCACGGTGCCCATTGGCGCCACGACTGGAAAGATCAGTGTCACGGTAGGTGGAAGCACGGTCACCAGCAGCGACGACTTCAGCATCACCCCTGAGCAGCTGTCGCCGACGATCACCGGATTTTCGCCAAATATCACCAGCATTGGCGGTGCGGTCACGCTCACGGGAACCAATCTGCAACCAAATGCTGGGCAGACAACGCTGGGGATCGGCGCGCAAGTCGGGTCGGCGGTAATGTCGACGATCAACAACAATCAGATCGTGTTTGCCGCACCCGCAAATGCGAGCGGTGGCAAGATTCGCGTAACAACGCCTTTCGGGCGGGCGGTTAGCTCCGACGAGCTTGTGATCACGCCAACGGGCATCGCGCCGGGTGATGTTGTTGGCGTCACGCGACTGATTGCCGGAGGCGCGGCTGGATCACTCAATATCAGCGCTGCCAACAAGGCAGGCGTCTATTTGTTTGATGCAAGCCAACCTTGGCTTAGTTTGCAAATCAGCAGTCTGGTCACCACCGCATCCACCGTGAGCTACAAGCTCTACGACGCGCAGAATCATTTGATCGCCTCGGGTTTCGTTTCGACTTCATCGCCAACCATCCATTTACCCGGACCGAGCATGCCGGGCACATTTGCGCTCTATCTCTTGCCAGGTAACGCGACGGCGCAAATTACGGCGGCGTTGGAAATCAACTCTGCCGTGCCGACAGATGGTGTCGGTTCGCAGGCAGCGAGCGCGATAATTTATCAGAGTAAACGACTGACGTTTGTTGGAACAACAGGTCAGAACCTGGGGCTGGGCTTTACGAATCTGAGCTTGGTGCCGAGTTCGGTGACCTACTTCACCGTGTCGGTGTACAAGCCGGACAACACGGTTCTGAACTCGATAACGTGTTCCGTGAGTGACAGCG
>JBDSFA010000261.1:0-8114 GCA_039919785.1 Dokdonella sp.
CGGCAATCCATGCGCCGGACCTCGAACTGCAGAAAGATGCGATACGGACCGCACGGCAGATCGCGTACCTGGCGAACGCGTCGGTCATACCAACCCGACTGCTCGCGACCGCACACCCCGCAGCGCGTTTTTTTGAGCGTCTGACCAGTTTCACGACCCGCGGCTGCGGATCGCCGAACACACCTTTGACTTCTTCCTGCGGGCAGAACCCGGGAAACCGGTAGGCGTCGAGCAGACGCTTCTTCGTTGGCTGGGTAGGCATCTGCGAATGATCGCAGAAACCCAGCACCTTCCAGACTCTCTCAAACCCCGCTGCGGTGCGGCTCTCAGACCCCTTACGACTCCAATTTCACCCACACGAGTTCCGGAAGAGCCTCTTTTTTTTCTGCGACACATGGGTCGAGATGGGCGACGGCAGAGTTCGCAGCGCTTTCGTTGGTGTCGGGTGAGCCGCGCGGTTTACACCATCTCCACCCAACCCTCCCCTTCAAGGGGAGGGCTTCAAAGCAGCGGTTTGACCCTCTTCTGCGGAGGGGGGTGAAGAGGACGAATGGGGCCAAGTTCACTGTCGGAGATGAAAATGAACTTCAGCCGCTTTGCCCCGCGGCGCGGCTATTGCCTGGCTGCATATTCCGCGAGTGCGTCTTTTGCCTTGTCGATATCCGACGCGCCAATGATTGCCGACTTGTCTTTTGCATCAACGCGCAAGAGGTCCTGATCCATGCTTGCTGTCGACGAGGATGCTGCGGGATTTGCAGTCAGGGCGACAAGTTCGCTTTTGTAGAGAATCCTGGCTCCGAACGTGGGTGAGCCATTTCCTGTGGGCGTCTGGTTCGAGTGAAGTACCCACCCGCCTCCGATGGCACGATGGTCATCCATGTTCAATTGGTAAGTGTGGACGAAGTCCCCAGACGACTGGACCACCACAATCCATCGCGCTAGCGATGCGGCATAAGTGCCCAAGGCGACATGGTTCAGTGAATCGTCGGTGTGCCCTGCCGCATAGACCGTTCCGTCTGTCGCTGTATAGGGATGATCGAAGACGAGCCAGTCTCCGCTTACCAGTCCGAGCACGTTCAAGCTGAGCGCCCATTCGCCGTAAAGCACAGCAGTCGGGCTCGGGAAGCCATAGTTGAATTTCGTTATTTGGAGCGGGCCGCTCGGGGTCGTCAAGGTCGCAGACTGGTTGTCGTGGAACTGGATCGACATTTGCCCCGCAGCTGCGGAATGCACCATCGGCTGGTTCGGCGGACATCCAAAGCATTGACCGTTGGAGTAGCTGTCGTACGAGCTGCGAAAGAGTCCGGTTTTGTGGTCATAGGTTCCGGAAGACAGATACCAAATGGGCTCACCTGTCTGTGTGAAAACGAAGGTCGTCACAATCATCGTGTCGCCTTGAATGTCGATATTGAAGCCGCGACCGCCGTCGCCCTGATGCGCCCATAAACCGCCCGCCGGCCCACCTATGGTCACAGCGGCTCCCACGTTACCCCACCACACGACGGCCGCGAGTGCGGCAACGATTGTCAGGTTTTTCATATTCTTCCCCTGGACGACACTGCAGATGCGTTCGCATCGTTGTTTGCTGGATCGTGCACTTCGCGGAGCTCTGGTCGGTAGCACGCCCCATGTTGACGAGCTTGCGCGACGTGGTCTGTAGGAAGTTCGCCCGACTCTTCGTAAGAATGCTGCCCCTTGCCCACTTGCGAGCCAGCAACGACACGTTTGCGAAGTGCCCCTACGTTGCCTTGAAGGGGAGGGCTTTAGAGCTGCGGCTTCGTGGCGAGCCGAGGGGGCTTACACCATCCCCACCCAACCCTCCCCTTGAAGGGGAGGGCTTTGGAGCTGCTGCGTCGGGTGAGATGAGGCGGGTTGCACCATCAACCCTCCCCTTGAAGGGGAGGGCTTTGGAGCTGCGGCTTCGTGGCGAGCGGAGTTCGCTGGTTCATCCCGCCATCAGCGCGCGATGTCCGCTCGATGCGCTTTTCTGCGTAACTTTGATCAAGGAACGGCTGCGCGCGTCCATTCAGTCGCTCGACGTAGTACGGTCCATGGGGCATTCACGCAGGGGAATCCAGATGAGCGATCAACCGACACACACGGTCGCATGCACACGCACTCGGCATCGCGCGTTGCACCGCTTGCCGCTGGCCGCGGCGCTGCTGTGCGCATTGGCGCCGGCGCTTGGGCACGGCGCGACGATCACGGTGACGAGCGCGAGCGACGCTCCAGTCGGCGGCCAGTGCACGATCCACGACGCGATCGAGGCCGCGAACACGAATGCCGCGGTCGGCGGCTGCGCGGCGGGCTCGGGCGCGGATACGATCGCGTTTGCCGCGGGCGTCAATGACATCGTGCTGTCTTATGGGCTTTACGTGACCCAGGCCTTGACGCTGCAAGGATCGGCCGCCCGCGTGACGCTGCGCCGCGATTCGGCGGCGGAGGAGGCCCCGGTCATCCAGGTGGACCCCGAGCACACGAACGTGCCGTTACATCTAGTGCGTGTCGCCATTCGCAATGGACGGGTTCCGGTGAGTTCTTTCTACTGCGGGTACGCGGGTGGGGCTGGCATTCTCACGGCGAGCGATATCACGCTGGTTTCGAGCGAGGTTTCCGGCAACATGACGCTGGATGCGTGCGCGAGCGGTGGCGGCATCGAAGCGACTGGCGCGAATGTCTCCTTGACCGACAGCGTGGTGAAGAACAACTCGACCTCGGGCGCGCAGGCAAGCGGCGGCGGCATCCACACCACCGGCACCGTGACGCTCACCAACAGCGAGGTCAGCGGCAACACGACGGCGGGCGCCGCGGCGCTTGGTGGCGGCGTGTTTGCGGGAACGCTGACGCTGTCGTCAGCCACCCTCAGCGACAACCACACCACGGGCAGCACTGCGAAGGGTGGCGGCGCGAGTGCGACATCGATCGGTGCGTCTGCGAGCATTATCAGCGGCAACAGCACCACGGGCACCACGGCGGCGGGCGGCGGCGTGTCGGCCGCCACCATCACCTTGTCGACCACGCTCCTGTCCAGCAATTCCACGATCGGCAATGCGGCTTACGGCGGCGGTGCGCGGGCGACGTCATTCGACGCAACAGGCAGCACCATCAGCGGCAACTCGACCACGGGACCCACGGCAACCGGCGGCGGCGTGTTCGCGCCGACCATCACGTTGTCGAAGACGACGCTGAGCGGCAATCACACGAGCGGCACCAACGCTTACGGCGGCGGCGCCAACGCGACCTCGTTCGACGCGCAGCAGAGCACGATCAGTGGCAATTGGACCACCGGCAACGGCGCCGGTGGCGGCGGCGTGGTTGGGCGCATGTTCCACATGTACGGCGGGACGTTGTCGGGCAATTCGACGGCCGGCACCGATGCGGTCGGCGGCGGATTCGCGGGCGGCCCGGATGGCGTGTTGATCGAGAACGCCACGGTGTCTTCCAACACGACCGCGGGAACGAACGCGGTCGGCGCCGGCATCGGCGTCTTCGGCGGCACGTTCGGCCTGCTCAACAGCACAGTGACCGGCAACCTCGCCACACTTGCTCTCGGCGACGGTGTGTATGCGCAGAACGACAGCGATCAGGCCATCGCCACGCCTTCGCATTTTGTCAGCAGCTTGATCTGGGGCAATGGCGATTCGAACATGGCGTCGGGCACGCTCACGCCGCACCCGATCCCGCTGGCGATCAGCGGCTCGAACAACCTTATTGGCAACCTGAGCGGCACGGTCACGGCACCTGCGGGCACCCTCACCTGCAATCCTCAATTGCAACCGCTCGCCGACAACGGTGGCCTCACGCACACGCATGCACTCGGCGCGGGTTCCTGCGCGATCAATGTCGGCAGCAACAGCAGCAACTTTCCATTCGATCAGCGTGGCGATGGGTTCGTGCGCGTGAGCGGACCGGCAGCAGACATCGGTGCCTTCGAGGCGCAACCGATCGACCGCATCTTCAAGAACGGGTTTGATGGATAGGAAAATTTGGAACGCGTTCGAGCGAGGGCGAGTCGTTGTGATCGCGCTTTCATAAAGCCATTCCGGAGCTGATTGTTCGGGCGCGTTTCAATTGGATTTGCGCGGCCGCAGGTCGACCCGACTGACCTTGTGGGAGCGGCGGAAGCCGCGATGCTTTTGCTCTCTTTGCACAGCGAGCGAGAGCATCGCGCCTTCCGGCGCTCCCACAGTCCAAATGGATGGGGCGCATCTCGGGTCGGGTGGGTCGACCGCGATGGGGGTGCGCATATCGTGATCCTGCCCGACTGACCTTCTGGAAGCGGCTTTACCCGCGATGTTTTTGCTCTCTTTGCACAGCGCGCGAGAGCATCGCGGCTGAAGCCGCTCCCACAGAGTCCGCTCGCTTGTAGGCGGCGGAAGCCGCGATGCTTTTGCTCTCTTTGCACAGCGCGCGAGAGCATCGCCGCTGAAGCCGCTCCCACAGAGTCCGCTCACTTGTAGGCGGCGGAAGCCGCGATGACTTCGCTCCAGGGGGAGAAGAGCATCGCGCCTTCCGGCGCTCCCACAGTCAAGACAAACGCGGTGTCGCGGGAATGACGTCGCCGAGTCGTGGCTTTCTGAACGATGCCTGCGCGGAAATCGCGCCGTTCATCGCCGAGCCACGCCGCATCGTGATGATGGGCGTTCCCATCCGCCGCACGACGGCTCGCATCCGGAGAACGCCATGAGCACCACCCCGCAGGAGATTCAGGACAAATTCTGGAAGGCGCTCGCATCCGACCGCGTGATGATGCTCGGCATCGACGGCGTTGAGGATGGCCACACCCGGCCGATGACGGCGCAGGTGGAAGATCAGCGCGGGCCGATCTGGTTCTTCACGTCGAAGGAAAACAAAATGGTTTCGCTGCTGCTCGAACGCAATCGCGTCACCGCGACGCTGAGCAGCAAGGGTCACGACGTGTTTGCGAGCGTGCACGGTTGCCTCAACATCGACAACGATCGCGCCGTTATCGACCGCCTGTGGAATCCGTATGTCGCCGCGTGGTTCGAGGGCGGCAAGGACGATCCAAAGCTCACGCTGTTGCGCCTCGATGCGGAACACGCGGAGATCTGGCTCAACGGTTCGAGCCTCGTCGCCGGCGTGAAGATGCTGTTCGGCGCCGATCCGAAGGAAGAGTACAAGGACAATGTAGCGCAGGTTGAGCTGCGTTGATCAGCTGGCGTTGATGCGTTCGGCTTGATCGATACCGCCGGCGCATGGATCGGCGGTACTACGGCGGCGCGGGTTTGCAGCGACCCGCTCCGGTTCGTTGTCCGCGCTATGCGGCGTCGATCGGATCTCAGTCGAAACCGTTTTTGTAAATCGGATCGACAGAAAACAATTCACACGCCGCGAGTTCCGCATAGCCCGGCGCCGCGCCCTGGCCACCCACGATGAGCACCTTGCCCGATGTCAACAACGTCGCCGTGTGTTGTGCGCGCGCGGTGGCGAGGTTCGGTGCGGCCGTCCACGCGTTCACGCCGGGGTCGTAGAACTCCGCGCTGGCGAGCGCGGCATCGCCGGCATCGACACCGGCGACGACCAATACCTTGCCATTGCCCAATTCAGTGGCCGTGTGCGACCAGCGCGTCGTCGCCATGGTGCCGGCCGACGTCCAGTGGTTGCCTGCAATGTCGTAGCTCTCGGCTGTTGCAAGCGCGGTGGATGATGCGCCAAGGCCACCGACAGCGAGGATCTTCGCCGACGCGAGCAAGTTCGACGTGAATGCGAAGCGCGCGGTCGCGAGCTGGCCGACCGGCCCCGCAAAGCCGTTGTTGGCCGGAATGAAGACAACGCCATCGTTAAGCGGCACCGCGCTTACATCGATGCCGCCGAAGGTAAGCAACCAGCCGTTCGACTGCAGGATCGCAGCGTGATAGGCGCGCTCGTGCGGAGCCGATGGCGAGACAATCCAGCTGTTCGTGGCCGGGTTGTATTGCTCGGTGCTCCTGAGCTTGGTCGCGCCGTTTGCGCCACTGGTGCCGAATGCGACCATGACATTGCCCGACTGCAAAAGGTTGGCCGAATGGTGTGCACGCGGCGTGACCAGCGAACCAGCGGACGTCCATACACCCGTCGCGGGATCGTAAAGCTCGGCGCTAGCGAGCGGGTTGGGCCCGTCGACGCCGCCAACGACGAGCACCTTGCCCGACGGGAGGAGCGTGGCGGTGTGATAGGTGCGCACGTGCGCCAGCGATCCGGTCGTCGCCCAGCTGTTGGTGAGCGGGTTGTACAGCTCGGCAGTGCCGAGGATGTCGTTCGCGGTCGCGCCGCCGACCACGAGTACCTTGCCCGAGGGCAGCAAGGTCGCCGTGTGGCCGAAACGCGCCTGATGCAGTGAGGCGGCCGGCGTGAAGGCGTCGGCGCGGCTGGCAGAACTCCACGCCAGTGTGCACGTGCTCGTGAGGGCGAGCAGAAAAACCATGAGGCTGCGGTGCATGGGTCGAACTCCGGGGATTCAAGAACGGGTCGTTCCTTGTCCAAGCGGAGAACGGCACGGGAATGCCTCATCGGATTTGAAAATCGAGGCGGCGTGCAATTGCGGACATGCATGGCAAAACGCGGCCTACACCGAACCAGGACCTTTCACCGGCGAAGATCCGGCGTGGCCGACAAGCGCCTGCCATCGCGAAACAGATCAGGCTTTGAGTTCAACGCGCCCGTGTTGCACCGACCATTCCTTGCCATCGGATGCAAACGACACCAGCTCGCCGGTGTCGAGATTGAACGTGGTGGTCAGCGTGTAGCCCTTCGCGCCGAGATAGGACGCCGTGTAGCACCCGTCGCCGATCTTTTCGATGCCCGCATGCTCGGCCTTGGTCGCCTTGCCGTCGGCCTCGCCCCATGACGCGGTGCCGTCCTTGTTGAACACGTGATCGAAGGCCTTGCCCTTCATCGGGCCGTCGTCAAAATTGAAACGCAGGGTCTTGCCGTGCAGGTCGTTCGCTGTCTTCTTCGCAGTCATGGGGATTTCCGGTAGTGGTTGCCGTTCGATCTTCGGCGCGCGCAAATGACGTGCACGTGAATCGGCACGCGTTGCCTTTAAGGAGCGTTCGCAATTGCCGTTTCAGCATGAACCGATAGCGCGCAGGCCGCGTCGCCATGAAGCCAGCGCGTGGAGGTCGAGCCGCCGTGGCACAAATCCGCACCCTGCAGCGTTCACCTCTCGTAGCCGCGCCACCCGGTGAAACGGAGAGCCCTGCGATGCAGATGTCGATCCATCGCGTTTCCATCCATCCTCTGTGTGCGGTGCTCGCGTCCGCATGGATGGCCCCCGCAGCGGTCGCTTCGCGGAGCGCACCGTTCGGATCGCTCGTGACAGACACCCAGGCGATCCTCGACGCGTCATCGCGTGCCGATGCGTTGATACTCCAGGGCGGTCCCGTCGTCGCGGTAACGAGTTGCGCCGACAGCGGCGCCGCGACGGCGGCAACCGGCATCGGCGGTCTCGCGATCAGCAATCCGTCGACGCTGCAGAGCACGTTGATCGCGAGCAAGCTGAGTGCGGGCGCTGAGTCGGACATCTCTTCGCGTTGTGGCATCACGACTGCACGATCACCGTCAGCGGCGCGAACAATCTCATCATGTCGTCCGTGAACATGGTCTTGCCGGTGGATACGATCGTCAGCGAACCCCAACTCGCCGCGCTCGCTCTGTACAGCGGCTCGACCAGGACGCACGCACTCGGGTCGACGAGTCCCGCGATCGATCACGGCAACACGCTCGGAGCCGGCACCGGTAGTCCGACGACGGATCAGCGCGGCGCTGACTACGCTCGTGTAGTCGGTGCAAGCGCCGACATTGGCGCGTTCGAATATGGCGCGGGGCCCGATCGGATTTTTGGTGATGGATTCGAAATTTGCGCAGGAAGGTTCGAGATCGTGTGTCGGCTGACGAGCGATCGGTACACGCGCGGATTGTCGATTGAAGCGCGCATCGACTGCAGCGTTTGGTACTGCGAGCCTGGGTGAGCGCGCCGCAATGCGGTCAATGCAGATGGGAGTGGCTGCGCATGTGGCGGTGAGGCGCACCACCATCCCCACCCAACCCTCCCCTTGAAGGGGAGGGCTAAGTCAACGACGCCTGTTTGTTGCGAAGCCCGGGCTTTGAAGCTC
>JBDSFA010000187.1:0-4874 GCA_039919785.1 Dokdonella sp.
AGCTGATATCGGAATTGAAAGATCACTTCACCATCGCGATCGTGACCCACAACATGCAGCAGGCGGCACGCTGCTCGGACTTCACCGCCTTCATGTACCTGGGCGAGCTGGTCGAATTCGGCAACACGGAAATGCTGTTCACGAAGCCGACCAAGAAGCAGACCGAAGACTACATTACTGGCCGTTTCGGCTGAGAAGGCAAACCATGACCACGACGCCGATTTCCGATCACATCGTCAAGAGCTACGACGCAGAGCTGAAGCGCCTCACCGGTGAAATCCAGCGCATGGGCGGGCTAGCGCTCGCGCAGCTTGCCGCCTCGATCGACGCCGTGATGGAGCGCGATAGCGATGCGGCAATGAAGATCGTCCACGACGACAATGCGATCGACGCGCTCGACCACGATGTCAGCCAGGACGTCGTTCGCCTGCTCGCGTTGCGCCAGCCAATGGCGCGCGACCTGCGCGAAATTCTCGCCGCGTTGCGCATCTCCGCCGACATCGAGCGCATCGGCGACTATGCGGCGAACATCGCCAAGCGCTCGATGGTCCTCAACCAGTCCGCACCGGTGCAGCTCGCCTCCGCCCTGCCGCGCCTCGCGCGTCTGGCGGAAAGTCTGGTGCGCGAGGTGCTGGCGGCGTACCACGACAACGATGCCGACCAGGCGCTCGATGCGTGGGCGCGCGACGAGGAACTCGACGAGCAGTACACCGGACTGTTCCGCGAACTGCTCACCTACATGATGGAAGACCCGCGCAACATCACGCCATGTACGCACCTGTTGTTCATGGCGAAAAACCTCGAGCGCATCGGTGACCACGCGACCAACATTGCCGAAAACGTCTACTTCCTCGTCCACGGCACGCACATCAAGCAGATCCGGCGCAAAGGCGATTCGACTAGCGGCATCAGCGCCGCGGGCGCCTGATCGCGCCAACGTTCCAACGTCAGCGCGCCGCGCCGTCGGGACAACGGCGCGGCGCGGGTGCTATCGACGCAACGCATCTCCCGCGACGGTTGGAGCAAGCGTCAGCGCACGCCGATGTCCGCCACGTTCTCGGGGGTGCGAGATGGACGAAATCACCATGCTACTGGAGCGCACCCGCGGCGGCGGCGACGCGGCATCGCAGCGCGTGACCGCCCTTCTCTACGACGACCTGCTGCGCCTCGCCCGCTGTGCCAGCACCGGGGGCCGTGTGAATACGCTCAACGCGACCTCGCTCGTGCATGACTGGTATCTGCGCATCACAAAGCAAGGCGCCGCATCCATCAGCAATCACGAGCACTTCCTCGCACTGGCCGGCCGCGCCATGCGCCAGATCCTGGTCAACCATGCGCGAGAGCGCCTCGCCGCCAAGCAAGGTAACGGCGGCCCGCCCGCAAATCCAGGCCAAACCGATGGCGCCGCCGATCAGGAAGCCGAAGAACTACTCGGTCTTGATGCGGCGCTCGAACAGCTCGAAAAACTCGACGAGCGACTGGTCAGCGTCATCGACTGCCGCATGTTCGGCGGATTGAGCGGAGCGGAAACCGCCGCCGCACTCAATCTTCCCGCAGCCGCGGTTGAGCAGCTCTGGCTGCGTGTCCGCGAGCACCCGCAAACGCTGCTGGCCGCTTAGCCAACCAACCGAGCAGGCTCGATCGCCCACTCGAATCGCAATCAGCGGGAAGAAGACACCGTCAGCGCGGAGCGCCCGTCGCCTTCGTCGCGCGTTGCCGCAGGGTCTCGAACAACGCGACGCCCGTCGCGACGGAAACATTCAGGCTTTCGATGTCGCCACGCATGGGGATCTTTGCGAGGAAATCGCAGGATTCGCGCGTCAGTCGACGCATGCCCTCGCCTTCGCCGCCTAGCACGATCGCAATCGGACCATCGAGATCGACGGAATACACCGATTGCGGCGTGTCGCCAGCAAGGCCGACCAGCCAGACACCGGCGTCTTTCAGCCCCTTCAGTGCACGCGCGAGGTTGGTCGCGGCGACGATGGGAACACGATCGGCAGCGCCCGCCGAGGCGCGCCGCACCGTCGGCGTGACACCTACCGCGCGATCTTTCGGCACCACAACCGCCGTCACACCCGCCGCTTCAGCACTGCGCAGGCAGGCGCCGAAATTGTGCGGATCGGTGACGCCGTCGAGGACAAGGATCAACGCATCACGCCCGGCTTTCGCGATCAGCTCGGCTAGCGCCGCTTCCGGCAGCGGCGGCGGCGCGTTATAGGTCGCGACGACGCCCTGGTGGCGTGCGCCGCCAGTCATGCGATCAAGCGCCGCGCGATCGCGCGCATGTGGCTTCACGCCAAGATCGCGCGCACGCTCGCCCAACTCCTTGACGCGCGCGTTCTGGGTGCCGGTCTCGATATACAACTCGACCAGGTTGCCAACGTCGTGGTTCAACGCGGCTTCGACGGCATGGATGCCGATCAGTAGTTCGGTGCTCATGGATAGGCGTAGGTGATGTTTGAGGGATGCAATTCTAGCTGTGCAGGAGCGTTGAAGCCCTCTCCCGTGCAGAGAGGGCTTTGGTCAACGTCCGCTCACCAGCCTGAAATCGATCTTGCGATCTTCCAGGCTGGCGCGCAGCACCTGCACACGCACGGCGTCGCCAAGACGGAACTTGAGGCCGCGGCGTTCGCCGGTGAGCAGGCGTCGGGTCGCATCGAAGTGGTAGTAGTCGTTCGGCAGCTGGGTGATGTGGACGAGACCGCTGATCTTCGATTCGGTCAGTTCGACGAACAGCCCGAACGACGTCACGCCCGCGACGATGCCTTCGAACTCGCTGCCGACATGCTTCTCCATCCACGCGCACTTGTAGCGTTCGTCGACATCGCGTTCGGCTTCGTCCGCGCGGCGCTCGTTGTGCGAGCAGTGCACGCACATGCTTGCCATCGTGCTCGGACTGTATTCGTAACCCGTTGGCTTGCCACCGCCGAGCGCGTAGCGGATCGCGCGATGCACGAGCAGATCCGGATAGCGCCGGATCGGCGAGGTGAAGTGCGTGTAGAACTCGAGGCCCAGTCCGAAGTGGCCGGGATCTTCCGGCTGATACACCGCGAGGCTCTGCGAACGCAGCAACACCGATTCAATCAGGCTCGAGTCGGCGCGCTTGCGCACCTTCTTCAACAGCGCGGAGAAATCGCCGGGGGTGACCTGATCGTGCGGCGGCATGGTCAGCTTGAACTCGCGCAGGAATTCGAGGAGATCCTCATACTTCGATGCCGGTGGCGGCGCATGCACGCGATACGGCGACGGAATGTGTTTCTTCTGCAGGTACTTCGCAGCTTCGACGTTCGCCGCGATCATGCATTCCTCGATCAGCTTGTGGGCGTCGTTGCGGTCGTAGGAGCCGAGCTGCATGACCTCACCGTTCGCGCCGAGTCGAAATTCGACTTCACGACTCTCGAAATCGATCGCGCCGCGCTTCTGACGCGCTTTCGACAACAGCTTGTACAACTGATGCAGGTTCTTCAGTTGCGGCATCACGTCGGCGAGTTCATGCCGCGCATCCGCATCCTTCTCGCCGATTGCCTGCCATACCCGGTTGTAGGTCAAGCGCGCATGCGAACGCATCACGGCCGGATAGAATTTGGCGCGCGTGACCTCGCCCTCGTGATCGACCTGCATCTCGCACACCATGCACAGGCGCTCGACCTTCGGATTCAGCGAGCAGATGCCGTTGGACAATGTCTCGGGCAACATCGGCACGACGAAGCCGGGGAAGTAGACCGAGGTCGAACGGTTATACGCCTCGGTATCGATTGGGCTGCCGGGCTGCACGTAGTGCGATACATCTGCGATCGCGACGAGCAGGCGGAAACCGTTGTCGTTCGGCTCGGCGAATACCGCATCGTCGAAGTCCTTCGCATCTTCGCCATCGATCGTGACCAGAGGCGTCTTGCGCAGATCGACGCGCCCCTGGATCTCGGCGGCGGAAACCTCGGGCTCGACATCGGCCGCCGCGCGCAGCGCAGCGTCCGGCCAGTCGTGCGGCAAGTCGTGACTCGCAATCGCCATTTCGACGACCAGCGACGGTGTCAAGCGTTCGCCGAGCACCGTGAGCACCTTGCCCATCGGGCCACGCTGCGCGGTCGGCTGGTCGGTGATCTCAACGACCACGATCTGACCCGAACGTGCGCCACGGTCCTTGCCGGGCGTAATCAGGATGTCCTGATGCAGGCGACGATCATCCGGCTTGACCAGCACCAGCCCGGCTTCCTCGATGACGCGTCCGACCATGCGGGGCGAACGACGTTCCAGCACTTCAACGATCGCACCCTGGCGACGGCCACGGCGATCCACACCGACCACGCTGGCGAGCACACGGTCGCCGTGCAGCACCTTGCGCATCTCGGCGGGCGAAAGGTACAGATCTTCACCGCCCTCTTCCGGGCGCAGGAAGCCGTAGCCCTCTGCGTTCGCGATGACGCCGCCGCGGATCAGATCGAGTTTGCTTGCGACGCCATAGCCGCCGCGGCGGTTCTGGATCAGCTGGCCATCGCGCAGCATCGCCGCGAGGCGCCGTGTCAGCGCCTCGAAATCCTGCGGCGTGCTCAGGCTCAGCGCGTGCGCGATCGCCTCGACATTCATCAATTCGCCATGCTTTTCGAGCAAGGCGGCAAGCGCTTCACGGCTCGCGATCGGGCGCTCGTACTTGGTCGCCTCGCGGTCGGCATACGGATCGTGGATCGGCGGCGGCTTTGCGCCCTTCTTTCCGGGCAACGGCGTCTGCGGCTGCGGCATGAATTTGGGCAGGCCGGCGCGTTTGCCGGGTCCCCGCTTGTTGCGCTCGGCCGGAGCGCCAGCACTGGTTGTCTTTCTTCTTTTCAACGTGATTCCTTGTGGTTCGGTGGAAGCGTCGCCGAGCATGCCCGCGA
>JBDSFA010000271.1:0-4154 GCA_039919785.1 Dokdonella sp.
CGGCCGATGTGCCTGCGAGCTTGCAGCGCGGCGAAGCCGGCCAGGGCGTCGCCTGGGTCACCGACCGCCTGGCTACATTCGACAATGGCATCAATGCAAAAACGCGGGCACCCGCGTTCGACGCCGAGCTGGAGGAACGCGTGCGCAAGCTGCAACAGGCCTATGGCATCAAGGCCGACGGCATTATCGGGCCGGAAACGCTGTTTGCGTTGTCGGCGCTCGACGATGCCGGACCGCATCTGGCGCGCACGGTCGAGTGAAACGCATGACCAACATCGAATCGAATGCTTGCAACGCGCGCGATCTCTCGCCGCCGCACTTTAGTCAGGAATCGCAATGTCGTTGATCCTCGAAGCACTCAAGAAATCCGAGCAGCAACGCCGTCTTGGCGAAGCGCCGACGTTGGGCTCGCCTGCGCTCACGTCGCGGCGCCGCCGCAGCGCGGTGCCTTTGCTCGTTGCACTGAGCGCGATCGCGCTCGGCGTCGGCTGGTGGGTGTTGCGACCGACCTCGAAGGCGCCGCTGGTGCAAACGGATGCGAGCGTGAATCCGACGCCGAGCCTGGGTGCGCCCAAGCCGGTGACCGCAGCCGCGCATCCTCCGCTTGCTGAAGAGCGCAACCTGAAACCGGTGTTGGCAAAAGAGCATGCCAATCAGCCGGCCAAACCAACGGTTCCGACTCAGGTTGCCGCAAACAAACCGGAGCAGGTCGCGAACGATCGCGCCAATGCGGTGACGAGTCGGCTGACGATGCCGCTGGGTGATCGCCCGGGTTCGGTTGCGCAGTTGCCGCCTGCGTTGCCAATGGTCGCGGGTCCCATGGCGACAGCCGCACCACCGCCCAAACCGATGCCTGCGCCCGCCGTTGCGCCCGTCATCGCGACGCCCAAGCCTGCGCTGCCGGTTGCTGCCGCTGCGCCGGCGGCGACAAATGCGACGGTACCGACTCCGCCTTCAACGCCGATGCCGAAGAAAGAGCGCGTGGAACCTGCGCTGCCATCGGTGTGGGAGTTGCCCTACGCGATGCGCAAGGATCTGCCTGACCTGGCGCTGACGATGCATGTTTACGCGGACGATCCGCACAAGCGTTTCGTCGTCATCAAGGGCGATCGCCACGTCGAGGGCGATGACATCGGTGGCGGCGTGATCCTTTACGGGATCAGACCTGACGGCATCGTGCTCGAGGTCAACGGCAAACGTTTCACCTATCCGCGCGACGGCCGCTAGGTCGCTCCGTGTTCGTCAATCTGCCAAGCCGGCGCAAGCCGACCCCGCCTTGGGCGACCCTGCTGATCGTCGCTGCGTGCGTGTTCGTGTTCCTGTGGCTGGCGACGATGCCAGTGACCGAACGTCTCGCGGTACTTTCGCGTTGGGGCACGGTGCCCTCGACTCTGCTCGATACCAACGCGCCGTGGCTGCAGCAGCTGACCGAGCTTCGAGCGGCGCGCCTCATCACCGCGATCTTCATCCACGCCGACTGGCTGCACCTGACCGGCAATCTGCTGTTCCTGATCGTC
Source organism: Dokdonella sp. (assembly GCA_039919785.1). Taxonomy (GTDB): domain Bacteria; phylum Pseudomonadota; class Gammaproteobacteria; order Xanthomonadales; family Rhodanobacteraceae; genus Dokdonella_A. The sequence goes on from JBDSFA010000271.1 coordinate 1,518, forward strand.
TTCGGCGTCTCGGCCGAACGCGCGCTGGGGTCGACGCGCTTCCTCGCTTTTTTCGTGATAGGCGGAGCGCTAGCAAATCTCGTCGGTGCGCTGACGCTCGCCGGCACCAATGCGCCGATCATCGGCTCCAGCGGCGCGGTGTCCGCGGTCGTCGGTACCTATCTCGCGCTGTTTCCGCGCGCGCGCCTCGGCCTCGTGCTGCCGCTAGGCGTGTTCCTCGAATTCGTGCGCATTCCGGCACCGCTGCTGATCGGCTTCTGGGCCGCGTTGCAGTTGCTGTTCACCTACGTTGGCCCTGCATTCGGCGCCGTCGCATGGTGGACACATATTGCCGGCTTCCTGATCGGCATCGTGCTTGCGCTGCTGTCGCGACCGGCTGTGGCGCGGCGGCTGCGCGGCTAACGTCATATCCCCCGTACAATGCAGCGCATGCGCAAGAACAAGCTCTACAAGGTCAGCTTCCTCTCGCAAGGCAAGAGCATCGATCTCTATGCACGGCATGTCGCATCGAGCGCTCTGTGGGGATTCACCGAAGTCGGCGAGCTGGTGTTCGACCCGCCCGGCGAAGGCCTCGTCGTCGATCCGACCGAAGAGCGCTTGCGCGAGGAGTTCAAGGACACCACGATGCTGCACGTGCCGATCCAGGCCATCGTGCGCATCGAGGAAGTCGTGCGTCGCGGCCCGCTCGCGATCCGCGACGCGGTCAGCGGCGACAAGATCATGCCGTTTCCGATCGCGCCGCCGCGTCCTGGCAACAAATAGTCGCCGCCGAAGACGATCAGGGCACGGCTGGCCGAATCACTTCGGTGGCCGACCCATGGTCAGGTTGTGCACGTTGTCGAGGAACATTTTCTGGTATTCCGCGCAGAACAACGGCGTCGCTTCGTCCAGCGTCTGCTCCTGCCGCTGACTGCGATTGACCCAGTTGAACGCGTTGTAGCGAGCCGCGGCAAACAGCAGCGCGGCGCTGACCTGCGGTTGCGGGAATTTCTTGCTGAAATCGTTGGCCTGACTGATGTAGCGATCAACCATCTCGAAAAACTGCGCGTCGGTAATGTCTTGGGTTGTATTCATGAAATCTCCGGTTAGTGGAAGGTCGGCATGCAATCGGTGGCAGCACTGCGCTCACCGACAAAGTGATGCCTGGCTTGCAGTTGGGGGCGAGGCCGAAAAACTGGAGTTTACTTGGCGCGCCGGCAGAATTTGAAGCGAAGCCCGTCTTCGTTGATGGCTCAGAACTCCACAATCTGCGCCTTGCCCGCAAATTCTCCAGTCAACGATTCCGCGAATGCCACTGCCTCTTCCAGGGTCTCGTTCTCATGGAACGATGTGAGCATCGAGTAGATAGTGGAACCGTCGCCGGCGCATAGCTCGTCCACGATGTCTTCGACGCGCGATGCATCCACACCCACGACTGCAACGAACGAAACTCCGTCTCGCATGAATTCATTGACAAGTACGTCAAGCTGCGGCGTGTAGCCTGATCTCGAGTGCAATACGATCTTGCGCGCGAACGGCATCGACTGGCCTAACCTTTCTTGTTCTCGACCGGCGCAACTGGACTAGCCACCGGCTTGCTGCGCAGTGCCAGCGCCTTCAACGCATTCAGCGCCTCATTCAACGCGTAGTCCTGCTGCAGGTCGCGATTGGCAACACTCGGCGTGGTTGGGCCATCGGTCTCGTCGGTGCCCTTGAGGTGATTGCGCAGATCGCGCTCGCCGAAAGAAAGTGATGGTTCGCTGTCGCGCTGGCTCAACGCAAGATCGCCCAACGCGATGTCGGGCTGGATGCCGGCGGCCTGGATCGAGATGCCACTCGGTGTGTAGTAGCGCGCCGTCGTGAGTTTCACTGCGTGCTCGGCATCGAGCGGCAGCACGGTCTGCACTGAGCCCTTGCCAAAGGTGCGCCGCCCCATGAGCAGCGCACGATGGTTGTCCTTCAGCGCACCGGCAACAATTTCGGCCGCCGATGCGGTGCCGTTGTCGACCAGCACGACCAGCGGCGCCCCGTCGAGCAGGTCGCCGGGCGTTGCGCGGAAGGTCAGGTCCGATTCCTTAAGGCGGCCGCGCGTGCTCACGATCACGCCCTCGCTGAGCAGCTCGTCGCTAATCTCGACGGCGGAGGTCAGCAAGCCACCGGGATTGCTGCGCAGATCAAGCACGGCACCGCGCAACGGCGCCTTGTTGTCGGCTTTGAGGCGTTCGATGCGCTTGCGCAGCTGAGTGCCGGTTTCTGACTGGAACTGGCTCACGCGCAGATAGGCATAGCCGGGCTCCAGCAGGCGGCCGCGCACGCTGGCGACGCGGATCACTTCGCGCTTCATGCGGATGTCGACCGGCACGGTCTGCTTTTCGTGCAGCACGTTGAGCACGATCTCGGTGCCCGGCTTGCCGCGCAGGCGCGCGATCGCGCCGTCGAGATCGTCCGACTGCACCTGCTTGCCGTCGATGCGCACAATGATGTCGCCGGCCTTGACGCCTGCACGCTCGGCCGGCGATTCGTCGATCGGCGCGACCACACGCAAGGTACCTTCGACCTGCACCACTTCGATACCGAGGCCGTCGTAGTTGCCGCTGGTGTCTTCGCTCAGATCCTGCATCTGCTCCTTGCCGAGGTATTCGCTGTGCGGATCGAGCC
>JBDSFA010000379.1:0-10839 GCA_039919785.1 Dokdonella sp.
CTTAGGCACAAAAAAGGCCACCCGACTTGGGTGGCCTAATCTGTTGATTCTATTGGTCGGGGTGACAGGATTCGAACTTGCGACTTCTACCTCCCGAAGGTAGCGCTCTACCAGGCTGAGCTACACCCCGACCGGGACCGCCTTGGCGGGCCGCGAATTCTAGCGGTGGTCTGCCGGCGGCGCAACTGATTCCCGGCGTCGGGTTGCTGCTCGGCACGATTCGCGACTGCGGACCAACGCGTAACGTAGGTGTGCGGCGCGTCGGCAGACCGCGCCGGATCGGGACGGATGGCCCATCTGTTAATCTACGCGACCACTGTTCCCGGCGCCGCACCGCGTCCGTCGCGGCGCCGATCCCAAGGATATCCATGGCTGTCACCCAAGCCCGCACCATGCCCGGCGTGCTCGAGCTGTTGCCGCTCGATCAGGTCGCGTTCCAATCGATGCTCGATTCCGTCCGGCGCAACTTCGAACGTTTCGGCTTCCTGCCCATTGAAACGCCGGTGATGGAGTTTTCGAACGTGCTCCTGACCAAGGAGGGCGGCGAGACCGAACGCCAGGTGTACTTCGTGCAATCGACCGGCGCGCTGCAGGCGGCGACTGCCGGTGAAGTGCCCGAGCTTGCGCTGCGCTTCGACCTGACCGTGCCGCTCGCGCGCTATGTCGCGGAACACGAACACGATCTCGTGTTCCCGTTCCGTCGCTACCAGATCCAGCGTGTCTATCGTGGCGAACGCGCGCAGCGCGGTCGGTTCCGCGAGTTCTATCAATGCGACATCGACGTGGTCGGCAAGGACAGCCTGTCGGTACGCTATGACGCCGAACTGCCGGCGGTCATCTACAACGTGTTCCGCGACCTCGATATCGGCGCATTCACGATCCAGATCAACAACCGCAAGCTGATGCGTGGCTGGCTCGAAGGTCTTGGTCTCCACGACGCCGAACAGCAGGGCGCGGTGATGCGCGAAGTCGACAAGCTCGACAAGCGCGGTGTCGATGCCGTGCGCGCGACATTGATCGGCGAAGGCTTCAATCTCTCGACCGATGCCGCAGGAAAATTGCTCGACTTCGTTGCTTATCGTTCAACCTCGCTCGCTGATGCACTCGCAAAGCTCGATGCACTCGGCGCCGGCAGCGAATCGCTGGAACAGGGCAGGGCCGAGCTCAAGGACGTGCTGAGCCTGGTCAACGCGTTCGGCGTGCCCGAATCGCATTTCGCGTTGAACCTCTCGATCGCGCGCGGCCTCGACTACTACACCGGCACGGTCTACGAAACGACCTTGAACGATCATCCGCAGATCGGTTCGATCTGTTCGGGCGGCCGCTATGAAAACCTCGCCAGTCACTACACGAAATCGAAATTGCCCGGTGTTGGCATCTCGATCGGCGCAACACGCCTGTACTGGCAGCTGCGCGAAGCCGGCCTGCTCAAGGGTGGCCGCAGCACGGTGCAGGCGCTCGTCGCGCAGATGGACGAGAACGAGCTGCCGCGCTATCTCGAACTCGCGACCGAGCTGCGCGCCGCCGGCATCAACACCGAAGCGGTCATCGAACCCGGCAAGTTGGCCAAGCAGTTCAAGTATGCCGACCGTGCAGGGATCCGTTTCGTGCTCGTACTCGGTTCGGACGAAATCGCCAAGGGCACGGTCACGGTCAAGGACTTGCGCAAGCAGGACCAGTTTGAGGTTGCGCGTGTGGAGCTGGCAGAGTCGCTGCGGGTCGAGATCGAACAAACCGCCGTGATGCGAACGATCTAGAGCCATGTAGGAGCGGCTTCAGCCGCGATGCTCGACCTGTCGAGGCGAAAGCATCGCGGCTGAAGCCGCTCCCACGAACGAGCATCGCGGCTGAAGCGACTCCAACAAACAAGCATCGCGGCTGATGCCGCTCCTACACTGGTATTGAACGCATGCAGACGATTCGTTTCGACGGCAACAGCCTGACCCGCGAGCAACTGGTTGCGGTTGCGCGCAACGGTATTCGCGTCGAGCTCGATGAAGCACAGCTTGCGCATGTGCAGCGCGCGGCAGACTTCCTGGCCGACAAGGTCAGCTGCGGCGAGCCGATCTACGGCGTAACGACTGGCTTCGGCAGCAATGCGGACAAGCTGCTCGGCGCGCATCGCGCGCGCGATGAACTGCCCGGCGGCAATCCGGAGCAACGCGAAGGCACCTTGCTCGACGAGTTGCAGCACAACCTCGTGATCACGCATGCGGTCTGCGTTGGCAAACCGCTCGATGCGAGCGTCGTGCGTGCGATGCTCGCGATCCGCATCAACACGTTGATGCGCGGCCATTCCGGTATTCGCGTATCGACGCTGCGTGCATTGACCGAGTTGCTCAATCGCGACGTGGTGCCGCTGATCCCGGAGAAGGGATCGGTCGGCGCCAGCGGCGATCTTGCCCCTCTTTCGCATCTCGCCATCGTGTTGCTGGGTGGCGGCGAAGCGTTCTTCGGCGGCCAGCGCATGTCGGGCGCGGAAGCGCTCAAGCAAGCCGGTCTCGCACCGCTGCGCTTGTCGTTCAAGGAAGGCCTTGCATTGAACAACGGCACGGCGCAGATGCTTGCGTGCGGTGTGCTTGCACTCGATCGCCTCAAGTCGCTGCTGGAGACGGCTGATCTTGCCGCCGCGATGACGCTCGATGCATTTGCCGGCCGCCAAGGCGCGTTGCGCGAGGAAGTGCATGCGCTGCGTCCGCATCCAGGGCAAGTGGCGACCGCGCGCACGGTGCGCGAGCACCTCGACGGTTCGACGCTTGCCGATATTCCCTATCATCTGGTGCCGCGTTTTCGCACCTGGCTCGCCGATTCCTGGAGCGACCCCGAAGATCAGAAGCAGCATTTCGACATTGCTTGGGACTATGTGCCGCCGAGTCAGCGCCATGGCCGCGAGAGCTTCTACGCGCGGTTCCTTCCGTTCAAGGGCGGCAAGAAGCACCAGCCTCAGGATGCATATTGCCTGCGCTGCATGCCGCAGGTGCATGGGGCGGTGCGCGACGCCTACGATCAGGCCTGTCGCGTGTTCGACATTGAGTTGAATGCGGTCACAGACAACCCGCTCATCTTTCCGGACGCGGTGGATGCCCAGGTCATCGAGGATCAGGTCATCTCCGCCGGCCACTTCCATGGCATGCCGCTGGCGCTGGCGATGAGCTACGTGAAGGCTGCAATTCCGGTGCTCGCATCGATCTCGGAACGCCGCCTCAACAAGCTGGTTGATCCGGCCAACAACGATGGCCTGCCCGCGTTCCTGATCGGCAACGAAGACGCGACAGACTCGGGCTTCATGATTGTGCAGTACACGGCGGCCGCACTCGTCAATGATCTGGCCACGCGGGCGCACCCGGCGTCGGTGTACTCGATCCCGACCAGCGCAAACGCGGAGGATCACGTTTCGATGGGCGCGAACGAAGCACGTCATGTGCTCGAGATGACCGAGGACCTCGGCTACGTGCTCGCGATGGAGCTCTACACCGCGGCACAGGCGCTCGACTACCGGCAGAACATGCTCAACGCCGCTCGTCGTCTCGCCCAGCGTGGCGACTGGCGCGCGCTCGCATCGAAGATCACCAACGCACCCGACGCGAGCCATCCGTCACGCGCGCAATTTGAAACCGAAGTGCAGGCGCTGGCAAAGTCGCTGGCCGAAGCCAGCGATTTCCACGCCGGTACAGCGGTTGCGCGCGCGCACGCGAAGATCCGCGAACGCATCGCGTTCATGTCGCGTGACAGGGCGATGGATGGGGAAGTACGCGCTATGTGCGAATTGGTCGAGCAGGGCGCCCTGTTGACTTAGCCCGCATGGGTGGTTTTCAAGCACTCCCCTTCAAGGGGTGAGCCGGGAGTGACTCGCGCCATCCTGGCGCTCGCGCTTCGCGCCAGCTGCGCTGTTCGCGCCCGTTCCTGCGGGCTCAGTCGCGCGGCATGCCGCGCGCCGGTGAACGCCTGCACATGGATGTGCAGGCTGGGCTCTCGGGCAAGACGCCCGAGGTTGGGTGGAGATGGTGTTGAGCGCGATGAAGAGCATCGTGGCTGAACGCCCGTTACTCGAATGAGTTCGCGAAAATCACGTCATCCGGCGGCTGCTGTGCGCGACACGCTGCGCCACCGGCTTCGAGTTTGATGTTGTCGACTGCCCATCCCGATGCATTCGTGTTCTGGTCGCTGCTCAGTCTGAAGCGCAACTTCAACGCAGCGACTCCGTTCGCACCGGCCGGCAATTCGATGTGATGCGATTGCCAGCTTGACTGACCGTTGCACGAATAGATGCTGCTCCAGGTCGATCCATTGTTGGCGCTGTATTCGACATAGCCGTAGTCGTAGCCGGCCTCGGTACTGCAGCGGTCATCGAAGTCGAGCGTGAGGTCGCTATAGCCGGTCAGGTCGTGTGCGGCCGAGGTCAACGAATTGTTGAGGTTGTCGCCATAGTTCGGTGTGTTCCACACGTGTGTGGTATTGCCGGGTACGTTGTTCACGATTGCCCATGGCGTCTGAGTGGTCCAGCCGGAATTCCCGTTCTCGACGTTGTCATCGATGATCGGGCAGCTCGCATACAGTGCGAAGTCTTGGGCGAGTGTACTGCCGCCCGCGAGGCTCACGCCGTGCAGATCCTCGGCGAGATGATGCGGTGCGCTGACGTGCACATCGAAGGTGCCTGCGTGAGCATGTGCGATGTAACTGCCATCAACGGCGCTGCTCGCGGCCGCATGCGTTTCGCCGACGTTACTCAACGTGATGGTTGCAGCGAGCGGCGCGGACGTTGCGCGATCACTGATGTGCCCATCCAGCGTGCCGATATCGGCGACATCGGCGACATCGATCAAGGTGGCGTTCGGCGGACCTGCATTGCCGGCGACATCGATGCCCTGCACATAGATCAGGTGTTTGCCAGCCGTGAGCCCATCGCCAGACAGGGTTCCGGTGACCTGTTCGGTCGGCGAATTGAACGCTCCATCGGACGCGCTGAGCGCTATCGCCTGCGCTGCGGGATCCCACGGCAGCGTATCGATGTAGGCGTTCGCGCTCGCGATATTGCGGATCGTGCCCAGCACGGGCTCGCCTTGGGTGGACTGGTTGAAGCGCGTGTCGTCCAGCTGGGCACTGATCGTGATCGCATCACCGGCGACGACCAGATCAGAACTTCCCGTGACGCTGACCGTGTCCGGGCCGGAAGGCAGCTTGTAGGTTGCGTGCAGAGAGCGTGCAACATAGCGCAGCGCACCGATATTGGCGGGCACCGTCGTGTTTTCAAAGCTCGCGCAATCCTGGAAGAATTGCGCGCCATCGGTTTCGATGGTGAATCCGGGCACGCCGAGGAGGCCATACATGTTGTCGTCGGTGGCACCATCCGTCGGGTAGAGCGTGTCCGATTGCTCGGGCGCATAGCCGTTGAACCAGGCGATGCGTCGACCGAGGGTGCGCATCGCCGCTTGATTGGGCGCGGCACTCGCAGTGTCGCCCCAAGGCCACAGCACCAGCGCTGCATTGCTGTGGATGTCGATGAAGAATCCCGTCGTATCATCCGGTGCGGCGGCACCGCCGTCGCCAGCGGAAGTAGCCGGATTCATCGGTCCGCTGCGGCGATCGGCGAACACCCCGCCAGTGCAGTCGCCCGCGGCGTTGCAGATGCCGGCGACGTAGTTCACCAGGTTGTCGGTTTCCGGTTCCGATTGTTTCGTCGGCCCGCGATATGTGAGGTTGCATTTCGTGCCGCTGGAACCGCCGTTGCTTGGCACGATGTCCCAGTGGAACGGAAAATTGCGGTTGAGGTCGATGCCGGGCTGGGCGCTGCCGTTCGGCGTTCCTGAGCAAGTGCCGTTGATGTTGTCGGTATTCTTGCGCCAGGAAATGCCGGCTTCGGCTTGCTTGCGCCCATCCGGATTGGCCTGCAGCACCAAGCGGAAATCATTGTGATCGACCAGCCAGGTCGCTTCTGCATCGGTGCCGTAGTTGTTGACCAGCCATTCGGCGAAACGCGTGTCCAGTTCGGCCGGTGCGTATTCGCGGGCATGGATCGAGGTGAACACAACCATTTTCGGCCGATCGGGATCGCTCGCCGCCGTCGCCAGGTTGGTGATGCGCAGCGCGCGCATTTCATACCCTTGCGCGGCGTTCTGCGTTTTCTTCCAGGTCGGACCGAGATTGTCGATCGTGACAATGCCGGGATGGTTCGCGACCAGCGTATCCATCGTCGAGTAGGTTTCTTCGACGGTGCGGAAGCACTGGAAACCAGGAATGCTGTCGGGAGCAAGGCCGGCCGCCTTTGCGTGTTCGAAGCTGGCGTAAAACGCATTCAATTTTGCCGATGCGGCTTCGTCGATGCTCACGCTGAGCCCGGCGTCTTCGAGCAGGCGGATGCCGCCGTCGTCAGTATCGACGCGCAGCACCTGGCGCTTCGCGTCGACGATCACGTGCTGGAAGTTCGCGGCTGCTCGCCCGAGGGAAGCGTTGTCAGGGTAGTGCGCTTCGACCACCCACTCCTGCGCCAAGGCAGTGTTCAGTCCGGCGACCGCGATCGCCACCGCAAGCAAGGTCCTGCGCATGAATCCACCCCCAGGCTAAAGCGCTCGATGGTAGCGGCCAACCGGGGGTGGGGGAAGCGACTGCGCGATTTTACTCGATCTGTTCTCTGGCCCAGTTGGCATCGAGCGCTTCCATCGCATCGTGAGGCTTGAGTTTCGCCGCCTTGTCAAAGGCTTCGGCGACCTCGTCTTCGCGCTTGTCGCCATGCAACAGAAGCAGGCCATTGCCATACTCGATCCAGGCGATCGGCGAATCCGGCGTCAGCTTCAATGCGTGCTTGAGCGCCTTTTCCGCATCGGCGGCGTTGGCGCCATAGGTCAGCTTGGCCAGCATGCCGCCGACCTTGCCGACGATTTCGGCGTGGTAAAGACCGAGCGCGGTCTGCGCCTCGGCGTGCTTGGGTGCGCGCTTGAGAGTCGCGTCGAGCGACTCGCGCACCTTGCCGGCGAGGCCCTGCGCGAGCGCCTTGGTGATCGAGATGGTCTGGCTCAGGCGCCCGATGGCGAATGCGCGTCGGTAGTGGCTGTTGGCTTCATCGGGCAACGCGGCGACCGCTTCGTCGGCGAGGCGTATCAGGTCTTCGTAGCGTGCGGTCTTGGTCGCAGCATCGTCGACCAGATAGCTCGCGTGGATGCCACCGGCCTTGATCGCGACCGAGGTGCCGAGTGCGCCGAGGGCGACGCCTGCGTCGTAGGCCTGCTGAAAATCGCCCTTGTGGAATGCGCGCCACGCGTCCTGCAAGGCAAGTGCAGACACCTTCGCATCCTTGCCGAGCTTTGGACTGCCTTTCAACAGGGCCGCAACGTGCTTCTCGTCCGGAAAGGGCTCCTGATCGCCCGCGTGCAGGTCCTTCCATGCCTTGGCGAGTTTGTCGCCGGCGTAATCGAAGCGTTTGTCCGGATGCGGAAACGCGGCCCAGGCTTTCTTCGCCATCGTAGTGTCCTCGTTTTGGGGTCGACCTGACGCCAGTTTGAACGCCGTGAGCGCATTCGGTCACGCCGCCCTGCGGCATGCCGCTAAACTTGGCCTCTCGATAACATCCCGTAGGAGCGGCTTTAGCCGCGATGCTTTGGCGTGAACACCATCCCCACCCAACCCTCCCCTTGAAGGGGACGGCTAACGCATTCCGGCTGAAGCCGCTCCTACGACACGATTGCGGATGCAGCAGATGACCAAACCAAAATCGGACAGCCACATTGCACGCGCCGCCGATCTGCGCGCACGCATCGATGAGGCGAATCATCGCTACCACGTGCTCGACGAACCGGAAATTCCGGACGCCGAGTACGACCAGTTGATGCGCGAACTGATCGAGCTGGAAGCGGGACATCCCGATCTCGTCGTGCCTGATTCGCCGACCCAGCGCGTGGGCGCGGCGCCATCGGGCGCGTTCGCGCCAGTTCGCCACGAGATCCGCATGCTTTCGCTCGGCAATGCCTTCAGCGATGAAGAGGTTGAGGAATTCGTCCATCGGGTAGAGGAACGCATCGAGCGCAGCGACGTGCGCTTGTCGGTCGAGCCGAAATTCGATGGGCTCGCCATCAGCCTGCGCTACGAGGACGGCGTGTTCGTCCGCGGCGCCACGCGCGGCGACGGTGAAACCGGCGAAGAGGTGACTGCGAACCTGCGAACGGTCAAGGCGATCCCGCTCAAGCTGCGCGGCGAGGATGTGCCACGCGTTCTCGAAGTGCGTGGCGAGGTCTACATGCCGCGCGCCGCATTCGAGAAATACAACGAACGCATGCGCGTGCAGGGTGGCAAGGTGCTGGTCAACCCGCGCAATGGCGCGGCTGGTTCACTGCGTCAACTCGATCCGCGCATGACGGCGCAGCGTCCACTGTCGTTCTACGCGTATGCGGTTGGTGTCGTCGAAGGCGGCGAATTGCCTGACACGCACTCGGCGACACTGAAGAAATTCGGCGAGTGGGGACTGCCGATCAGCCCCTTGGTCGATACCGCCACCGGTGCCGCTGGCTGCCTCGCGTACTACGCGCGCATCGGTGCGATGCGCGACACGCTGCCTTTCGACATTGACGGCGTCGTGTACAAGGTCGACGACTATGCGGGACAGCGCGAGCTGGGTTTCGTCGGCCGCACGCCGCGCTGGGCGATCGCACACAAATTCCCGGCGCAGGAACAGCAGACAACGGTCACCGCGATCGACGTGCAGATCGGCCGCACCGGCGCGGCGACACCGACTGCGCGTCTGACCCCAGTGCAAGTTGGCGGTGTCACGGTCACGAATGCGACGCTGCACAATGCAGACCAGGTGGCACGCCTGGATGTGCGTGTCGGCGATACCGTGATCGTGCGCCGCGCAGGCGATGTGATTCCCGAAGTCGTGCGCGTCGTATCGGAACTGCGCCCGAGTGACACTGTGCCGTGGCAGATGCCGTCACATTGTCCTGTCTGTGGTTCGGACATCGTGCGCGAGGAAGGCGAGTCGGCCTCGCGTTGCAGCGGCGAGCTGACCTGCGCCGCGCAGCGCGTGCAGGCGATCTTCCATTTCGCGTCGCGCCGAACGATGGACATCGATGGCCTTGGCGAACGTTATATCGAGGATTTGAACGACCTTGGCTACGTCGTCTCGGTGGCCGACCTGTACAAGTTGACGCTGGCTGACCTGCTGGAAATGAAACGACGCGCGGATGAGCGCGACGGCACCACGCCAGAGACGGCGAAAACCGGAAAGGTCGCGACCAAGTGGGCCGAAAACCTCATCGATGCGATCGCCAGAAGTCGGCGCGTGACGCTCGATCGCTTTCTCTATGCGCTCGGCATCCAGCACGTGGGCGAGAGCACCGCGAAGGCGCTCGCAATCTGGTTCGGCGACCTTTCCCTGATCCGTCACCTGCCCTGGCCTATCCTGAAACTGGTGCCTGACATCGGTGGCGAGGTCGCGCGCGCTATCGATGCATTCTTCCAACAGCCGGGCAACCAGAAGGTCATCGATGACCTGCTTGCACGCGGCGTCGAAATTTCAGATGCGCATGTGCCGTCTTCGAAATTGCGCACCGAGCTGGCCTTGGCAAACGTGTTGACGCAGATCGAGATACCGAAACTGACTGCGAAGCGTGCGGAGCAGGTGGCGAGCGCCTTCGATTCGATTCCGAGCCTGGTGCAGGCCGATAGTGGAGGGCTGCAGGAGGCTGGTCTGCCGCAGGAAACGGCGGAATCCCTGCAGGCGTTTCTTGCCGATGACGACGGCAAAGCGCTCGCCTTGCGCTGCAACGTGGCGATCGAGCAGTTGATGAGTTTGGTGCCCGACACCGCTGATGCCGAAGCGGGGCCGTTGGAAGGGCAAACCGTCGTATTGACCGGAACCCTGACGTCGCTCAGTCGCGATGAGGCGAAGGTGATGCTGGAAGCGCTGGGCGCGAAGGTCTCCGGCAGCGTCTCGAAGAAGACTAGCTTCATCGTCGCGGGTGAAGCGGCGGGTTCCAAGCTCGACAAGGCACAGGAACTTGGCATCGAGATCTGGGACGAGGCGCGCTTGCGCGATTTTCTTGGCACGCACCATGGTTGAATCCGCATTGCGCGAAGCATTGGCACTGCGCGCGCGCCTGTACGCGCAGATCCGCGCCTTCTTCGCCTCACGCAACGTGCTCGAAGTGGATACGCCGATCCTCAGCGAAGCGGGCAACACCGAGCCGAATATCGAGAGCTTCTGCACGTTGTTCGCCGGTCATGTCGACGCGGGCACGCGCGAGCGCTGGTTGCGCACGTCGCCGGAATTCCCACTCAAGCGTCTGCTCGCTGCAGGCATTGGCGACTGCTATGAACTGGGGCGCGTTTTCCGCAACGGCGAAGCGGGGCGCAGGCACAACCCCGAGTTCACGATGCTTGAGTGGTATCGCGTCGGCTGGGACCATCGTCGACTGATGGAAGAAACCTGCGACCTTGTGCAGGCTGGATTGAAACTCGTCGGGCGAAGCGCTGATGTGGTCGCGCACAGCTATCGGGATTGGTTCCTGCAAGAGCTGAAACTCGATCCGTTCACTGCCAAGATCGAATCCCTGCAGGCACCCCTTGCGCAATTTCGCATTGACGCGGACGGACTGACGCGCGACGACTGGCTCGATCTCTTGATCACGCACTGCTTGCAGCCGACGTTCCCGCGCGATCGCATCAGCCTGATCCACGACTTTCCGGCGAGCCAGTGCGCGTTGGCGAAGATCCGTGCGGGCGATCCGCCTGTTGCGGAGCGATTCGAGTTGTATCTGGGTCCGTACGAACTGGCGAACGGCTACCACGAACTCACTGACGCTGCGGAACAGCGCGCGCGTTTCGAGCGTGACAACGTGCGCCGCAACGCAC
>JBDSFA010000069.1:0-6493 GCA_039919785.1 Dokdonella sp.
ACGAACGCGTGCCACAGCGCGTGGTTGTACGGCAGTCGTTTCCACAGATAGAACGGAACGCCAAGTGTGTAAGCGACGCCGCCACCGAACAGCAACCACAGCCCGCCCGCGGGCAGGCTCGCCATCAGTGGCTTGATCGCGACAAGCCCGACCCAACCCATGCCGACATACAAGGCGGCCATCACGCCGCGATGGCGCACGCGGCGCAATTCCAGAGCAATGCCGGCGAACGCGAGCGTCCATACGATCGCGAACAGCGACCAACCCCAGGCGCCGTGCAGGCTGATCAGGGTGAACGGCGTGTAGGTGCCCGCGATCAAAAGGAAGATCGCCGCATGATCGAGCAAGCGCAGCACCGGCTTCACGCGTTCGCCGGGAACGCTGTGGTACAGCGTCGACGCGGTGTAAAGCAGGATCAGGGTTGCCCCATACACGCAGACGCTGGCGAGATGACGCGCGTCACCGGCGCGCGCGGCGAACGCGATCAGGGTCGCGAGCCCGACAATGCTGAGCAGGATGCCTACGCCGTGAATCAGGCTGGAAGCGAACTCTTCGCCGTCGCTGTAACGCGCGGCCCGCATGTCGGAATGCATCAACCGGAGCTCCGCGCGAACCGGCTGGCGCGCTGCAACATCAACCGTAACCGATTGCGTGAACGCTGTCAGCGGCGCGAGATCGTGAACTTTCCGAACGCGACGCCGATGTCCCAACCCGTGCCCTTGCCCGACAACGCCAGCGACACCGGACCCTTGGTCAGCGCCTGCGCTTCGGCCGAATTCACCGCGCCTGCATGTGCGCCTGCGCTGGCATAGACGCCGAGCACCTGATCGATGTCGTAGACCTCGGAAAACTTGCCGAGTCCATTGCTGATTTCGGATTTACCGAAGGTGAGGCCGCCACCTTTCGCGCGGATATGCACCTTCATTTTCTGGCCGTTGTCGCAGGTGACGGTGCCGTCGCCGGATGCGGTCTTGTAGAATACGGACCAGCCGGCGAGTGAAAAACGCATCTGGCAATCGATGCGGTTGGCTGCGTGTACCGCCGTCGACAGCGAGGCAAGCATGAAGGCCGCCGTCGTCATCGCGAATATCGTCTTGTGCATAGTCGTTTCCTCAAGGGGGCGTCGATTGTCGACGATTGCGCGGCACCTCGCACGCGGCGTGCCCGGCGGATTCATCGCAACCCATCGATGCGGCAAGCGACGCCGCGACGTAAGCTAGGCTTCCCGGCCGGAGATCCGCCATGGCCAATCCGAACGCGTCGAAGCCTGAAGTCCTCATCCATGTGCGCCGCGCAGATGCGCCAACACGTGCCGGCGCGGTGGGGCTCGCGCTCGCGCAGCGACTCGATGCCTGGGCCACCGGTTTGCATGTCGTGCCGATCGCACCCGCCGCAATCGCTTCACCCGAGGCGGTTGCGCTTTACGTGGGCGAGGCCGACGCGCTGTATCGCGATGCGCTGCAACGGGAACCGACCTGGCGCGCGCAACTGGAAGCGCACGGCATCAGCGGCGAATGGCAGGTTTCGCAAGGCGATACCGTCGAAGCGCTGTGCCAGGCGTCGCGCTGGTCGGATCTCGTCGTGGTCGAACGCCCGCAACTCAATCCGGATGCACCGATCGGCTGGGGCGTTGTGTCGCGTACTGTCTTCGGCGCGTCGGCGCCCGTCGTTGTCGTGCCAGAGACGGCGCCCTGCGCAAGCGTGGGTGAGTGCATCCTGATTGCATGGAATCAAAGCCGCGAGGCGACCCTCGCGATTCGCGGTGCACTGCCCTTGCTCGCGCGCGCCGCGCACGTGATCGTGCTCGAAGGCAGCCCCGCCGAGAATCCGTTCGGTGGGCGCTACCTGCCCACGCTTGATTTGCGCGCGTGGCTGCAACGGCACGGCATCGCCGCCGAGTTCGAACCCTTCGCACCCGCGAAAGAGCATGGCGCCGAACTACTGGCTGCGGCGCGCGCGGTCGGCGCCGATCTTATCGTGATGGGCGCATGGGGCCATTCACGCATCACCGAACTCGTACTCGGCGGCAGCACACGCCATCTGTTCCAGCATAGCGACCTGCCGTTGCTTGTGGCGCATTGATGGCGATGGCATGGGTCTCCGGCAGGCACCGATACTTGCAGGCTTTTGTAGGAGCGGCTTAAGCCGCGATGCTTTTCCACGGGTCGCGCCACCATCCCCACCCAACCCTCCCCTTGAAGGGGAGGGCTAAAGCATCGCGGCTTCCGCTCCCACATCATCCTGACTTTGCTTCGCAATCCTTTGCTTGCTTTGCGATCCAGACCTTACTTCGCGTTCGCGAGAGCCAGCGTCATGTCGAGCATGCGGTTGGAGAAACCCCACTCGTTGTCGTACCAGGACAGCACCTTGACCAGGGTTCCGCCCATCACGCGCGTCTGCGTTGCGTCGTAGACGGAACTGCGCGGATCGTTGTTGAAGTCGATCGACACCAGCGGCTGGGTGTTGACGCCGAGGATGCCCTTGAGCTTGCCGCTTGCCGCTTCGTTCATTGCGGCATCGATTTCCGCGATGCTCGTCGCGCGTGCGGCGACGAAGGTGAGATCAACGACCGAGACATTGATCGTCGGCACGCGCATGGCGAAGCCGTCGAGCTTGCCGTTGAGTTCCGGCAATACCAGCCCAACCGCAGCAGCGGCACCGGTCTTGGTCGGGATCTGCGACATCGTCGCCGAGCGCGCGCGGCGCAGGTCCGAGTGGAAAACGTCGGTAAGTACCTGGTCGTTCGTGTACGCATGAATCGTCGTCATCAGGCCATGCACGATTCCGATCTTCTCGTGCAGCACCTTGGCCATCGGCGCGAGACAATTGGTCGTGCACGACGCGTTTGAAATGACCTGGTGGCTTGCCTTGAGCTGGTCGTCATTGACGCCGAAGACGAAGGTACCGTCCACGTCCTTGTCGCCGGGCGCCGAGATGATCACCTTCTTCGCACCTGCCGCGATGTGCGCGCCGGCCTTCGCTTTGCTGGTGAAGAAACCCGTCGACTCCAGCACGATGTCGACGCCAAGATCCTTCCACGGCAACTTGGCCGGGTCGCGCTCGGCGCAGACCTTGATGCGGTCGCCGTTGACGATGATGTCGCCGCCATCGACGCTGACCTCGCCTGGAAACTTGCCATGCGCCGTGTCGTACTGGGTCAGGTGCGCATTGGTCGCCGCATCACCGAGGTCGTTGACTGCGACGATCTGGATCTCGTGGTTGCGATTCGCCTGGTACAACGCGCGCAGCACATTGCGGCCGATGCGGCCATAGCCATTGATTGCGACTTTCACTGCCATGAAGCAACTCCTGCGGAATGGGCGGATTCAAGACCGAGCATTCTACCGGCCCTGCGATTTGGACGCACGGAGCCATTGGAGTGGAGCCAATCATGGAACGCCCTGATAGCGAAGCAAGGAGGCCAGCGACGATCGAAATCGTTTCGTGGACGACAGCGGGCAATACCGACGTCAACGTTTTCCCCGAAGCCTCAAAGTAGCATTACACAGGCACACTATGCGCATCGTCGGTCCGCCACAGCGCAGCGAGAAGCGGCACGAACAGGCGTATCTGAAAATTGATATCCACATGGCGATGCTCTTCCAAGCAGAGCGGGCCAACCGGCGGTGAGTTTCATTCATCGGCGATTCGCGCATGCATTGTTGTCAATGCGCCGCTTTTGCAGCTGCGTTACGCTGCGCCGAACAGCTTCGTCCCGCATGCCATGAATATCCCATCCATCCGCAGCCTTCATCACGCCGCCAGCGGCACCTGGACGCATGTCGTCGTGGATGGCGCAACACGCTGCGCCGCCATCATCGATCCGGTGCTGGATTTCGATGTGGCCTCCGGTCGCATCGAAAGCGGCAGCGCGCAGCGCATTCTGGAGTACGTCGAGACGGCCAATCTTCATGTCGAGTGGATCCTGGAAACCCACGCGCATGCGGACCATCTTTCCGCGGGTGCGTGGTTGCGCGAGCGCACGCAGGCGAAGCTTGCGATCGGCGCCGGCATCATCGAAGTGCAACGCACGTTCAAGCGCCTGCTCGACCTCGACGACGAATTCGTTGCGGATGGCTCACAGTTTGATCGCCTGTTCGCCGACGGCGACTGCTTCCAGGTGGGCACGCTCGATGCGCGCGTGATCGCAACCCCGGGCCATACGCCCGACAGCATCAGCTACATCGTCGGCGATGCGGTGTTTGTCGGCGACACCGTATTCGCGCCACATGCGGGCACCGCGCGCTGCGATTTTCCCGGCGGTGATGCAGCGACCTTGTATCGTTCTATCCGTGTCTTGTATGAATTGCCCGATGCGACGCGCGTCTTTCTCTGCCACGACTATCCTCAGACGGATGCGACACCGCTCGCGGAAGTCAGCATCGCGGCCGAGAAGGCGGGGAACACACATCTGCAGACAGCGACGACCGAAGCGGACTTCGTTACGCTGCGCACACGCCGCGATGCGACGCTGGCCGTACCGAAGCTGCTCTGGCCTGCGATCCAGTTCAATATCCGCGGCGGGCGGCTGCCGATGGGGAATCCCGACGGCCGAGCATTCCTGAAGCTGCCGGTTGCCTTCGATGCGGCATAGAAGCGGCGCGACGTGGTGCCTCGCGTGGCTGCTTGCGCTGGTTCCACTGCTGGCGCACGCGTGGGGACCGGCCGGCCATCGCATCGTTGCCGATCTCGCCGATCGACAACTGACGCGGGCCACGCGTGCCGAGGTGGACCGCCTGTTGCATCTCACGCACGACCAATCACTGGCCGATGTCGCGACCTGGGCAGACGATCTGCGCAACGAACGCCGCGAACGGGCCTTGTGGCGCGCGACGTCGAAATCGCATTTCGTGAACTTTTCCACGACGACCTGCCGCTACGCTCCATCGAGCGACTGTGTGGGTGGCCGCTGCGTGGTCGGCGCGATCGAGCATTACGCGAGCGTGCTCGGCGATCGCTCTCGCCCGGCCGTGGAACGCGCCGAAGCGTTGCGCTTCGTCACTCATTTCGTCGCTGACGTCCACCAGCCGCTGCATGCCGGCTATCGAGGCGACGCGGGCGGCAATCGTTATCAGGTGCACTGGAAGGGACGCGGCACCCATCTGCATTCGATCTGGGATTCGCCGGTGCTCGCGAGCCGCCATCTGGGCTGGCACGCCTACGCGATGGTGCTCGCGCGCACGCCGTTGCCGCGCGCGTCCGGCACGCCCACGCAATGGGCCGAAGAATCGTGTCGTGCGAGCCGCGACGCTGGCGTCTATCCGCGCGGCCATCGCATCGACGAAATGTATCTGCTCCAGATGCGACCGCTCGCCGAACAGCAGATTCGTGCGGCGGCGACACGGCTGGCCGCTCTGCTCAATCGCGAACTCGACCCGGCGCAGCGCAAACACCGCTGACAGCGTCTTCCGCGGCGGCGACGGCACGCTACACTCTGCCCCGCGACGCGACCCGCTCGGTGCTCCGCGCTGATGCACGTCCAAGGATCACCGCGTGGTTTTCAGTTCGATCGTCTTCCTCTTCTATTTCCTGCCGATCTTCCTGGCCGCGTACCGCTTCCTGCCGTGCAAGCAGGTCGTCCTCGTCGTCTTCAGCCTCGCGTTCTACGCGTACGGCGAGGTCCTGTATGCAGGCGTGATGATCGGTTCGGTGCTCGCGAACCATCGTCTTGCGTTGTGGATCGACGCGTGCGATGGCCGCGCGCGCCGCGGCGCTGTCACGATCGGCGTCGGCGTGAATCTCGCAGCGCTGGCCTGGTTCAAATACGCGGGCTTCCTTTATCTGATCGGTGCGCAGGTACTGCCACACGTGTTTTCCGGACCCGTGCCGCAGGTACACCTGCCGCTCGGAATCTCGTTCTTCACCTTCCACGCAATCTCCTATCTCGTCGACGTGTATCGGCGCGACACGCCGCCTGAGCGTCGGCTGCTCGACGTCGCGACCTACATCACGATGTTCCCGCAGCTGATCGCCGGCCCGATCGTGCGCTTCCACGAGATCCGCGCCGAGATCCATGAACGCCATGCCGGCAGCGCGGGTTTCGCGCGCGGCGTCCAGCTGATTGTGATCGGCCTTGCACAAAAAGTGCTGATCGCGAATGTCGTCGCCGTGCCAGCCAATGCGGCGTTCGCGCTCGATCCAGCGCAACTGGATGCTGCGGGCGCATGGCTCGGCGCGCTCTGTTACACGTTGCAGATCTACTTTGATTTCTGCGGCTACTCGACAATGGCCATTGGCTTGGCGCTGATGCTCGGATTTCACTTTCCGCAAAATTTCAATCACCCGTACATCGCGCAATCGATCACCGAATTCTGGCGCCGCTGGCACATGTCGTTGTCGGCGTGGTTTCGCGACTACCTCTACGTACCGCTGGGCGGCAACCGGCGCGGAGCGTGGATCACGTGCCGCAACCTGCTGATCGTGTTCCTGCTGTGCGGCCTCTGGCACGGAGCGAACTGGACCTTCGTCGTCTGGGGCCTGTGGCACGGACTGT
>JBDSFA010000284.1:0-2473 GCA_039919785.1 Dokdonella sp.
CCGAACGCGTCGAGGGCGGTTTCTCGCAAGCCGTCGCGATCAAGTTGCTGCGCGGCTTTCCGACCCGCGACGGCCTGCGTCGCCTGCGCCAGGAACGGCAGATCCTCGCCAATCTGGATCACCCGAACATTGCACGCTTGCTCGACGGCGGTGAACGCGAGGACGGCCAGCCTTGGCTCGCGCTCGAATTCGTCGATGGCCTGCCCTTGCTCGACTATGCCGCACGGCAGGCGCCGACCTTGCCCGCACGCCTCGCGTTGTTCGACGCCATGCTCGACGCCGTCGAACATGCACATCAGAGGCTCGTCATTCATCGCGACCTCAAACCCGCGAACGTGATGGTTGCGGGCGATGGCAAGGTCAAGCTGCTCGATTTCGGCATCGCGCGCCTGGTCGAGAGCGGCGACGAGTCCGCGCGCGAAACGTCGACACGCGTGTTCAGCCAGGGCTATGCGAGTCCCGAACAGAAGCGCGGCGGCGCGATCACCACTGCGAGTGACATCTACAGTCTCGGGGTGCTCCTTGACGAACTGCTGCACGGGCGCCCGGATGCAGCACCCGAGAGCGTGCTTATCGCACTGCCGGTCGACGCCGACCTTGCTGGCATCGTGGCCAAGGCGACCGACGAGAATCCCGCGCGCCGCTATGCGAGTGCCGGCGAATTCCGCGACGACCTGCGTCGTCGTGCCGAAGGACGACCGGTTCGCGCTGCACGCGTGACGCGTGCGTACCGACTGCGCAAGTTCGCGGCGCGGCACCGGATCGGCGTCGGCATCGGTATCGCCGCGGCGATTGCACTCACGTTCTTCGTCTGGCGCCTGGACCTTGCGCGCGAACGCGCGCTCGCCGCAGAAGCCGTCGCGCAACACGCGCGCGATGCCTCCGAGCGCGATGCAAGCAGTGCACGCGCAGCACTCGGTTTCCTTACCGATGCGTTCAAGGCCGCATCGCCGGACAACGCGATGAGCCGACAAGTCAGCGTGCGCGACCTGCTCGACGCGGCGCGGCGCACACTCGATGCGCAACACGCCGATGCATCGGTCACCCGCACCATGCAGCGACTGCTTGCGCATCTGTACGGCAGTCTCGGTGAGTCGCCAACCGCAATCGAGCTCATGCGTCGCGGACTCAACGGCGTCGAGGCAGAGGATCGCGCGAGCGCGCTGCGCCTCGCCGCCGATCATGACGAACTCAGCCACCTGTACGGTGAAGGCAATGACGGTCCCGCTGCACTAGCCGAAGCTGCGCTCGCAAGCGCGCTGCGCGAACACTTCGCAGCCGATGACGTGCTCGAACGCATCCGCAGTCTGCACACATTCGCGCTGGCTCACCACCGCAACGGCGACGATGCCAAGGCGATCCCGCTGCTGCGCGGTGCTTTCAAGCGCTCGAACGAGACCGCTGCCCCGCTGGATACCGCGACCGACGTCGCGCAGACACTCGCGGCGCTGCTGGCGACGGATGGCGATTGCGACGAGGCGCAGGAAGTCGTCGCGCGAGGACTCGCACGCATCGACGCAGAACGCCCTGCGGACGCACCCGAGCGCGTGCCCATGTTGCGCGCGAAAGCGTCCGCGTTGAATGCCTGTGGCCATGCCGCCGAAGCGGAAGTTCTGCTGCGCCAGGCGATTGCACTGCAGGAGCGCGTGATCGGCAGCGGCGGCGCCGGCATGATGGAATTGACCAACGAACTCGCTCTCGCACTGAACAATCTGGGTCGCTATCGCGAGGCCGCGGCGATGCTGCAGAAGTCCGATCGAGCCATGCTCGGCAGCGGTTTCGGTGGCTTCGATGCCGCGATCTCACTCGGCAACTACGCTGGCGTGCTCGAAAACGCGGGCGACTACCCTGCGGCGCTCGCGCTCTATCGCAAGGCCACCGATGTATACGAAAGCGAACACATCGATGCCGATCACCAGGAACGTCGACGCATGCTGCGCAGCGAAGCGCGCACGCTTGCTCTCGCCGGCCAACACGAACGTGCGTTGGCGCAGCTGACCGAGTTGCGCGCGAGCGCCGCACGCATCGATGGCACCGATTCCGTCGAATACGCGATGGTCACCTGGCAACTGGCCCTCGTCGCGTACCGCATGCAGCGCGCTGCCGATGGCCTGGCGCTGATCGGCGAAGCTGAAAAGCTGTGGGCCGCGCTGGTGCCGCCGACGCATCCGGTCCTGACCAACGCGCATCGCTACCGCGCGGCGTTCGCGATGATGCAGAACGACCTGTCCCGTGCCGACAACGAACTCGGCACCGCACTCGCTGCGTTCAAGGCCAATGACGCCCCCGCGATCGATCTGGCGATCACGCGCAGCGAGCTGGCCAACCTGCGCCTGCGCCAAGGTCGTCGCAAGGAAGCCTCGGCGCTGCTTGCGCAGGCATTGCCGACCTTGCGCGACGCGCTTCTGCCGAACGAAGTCAGCCGTGCAGCGGCCGAAGCGGTCGCCGCGCAACTGGGAATGCCGCGCTGATG
>JBDSFA010000053.1:0-4323 GCA_039919785.1 Dokdonella sp.
GCGAGCATCGGCGATCGCTTCTTCGCGTTCGGCCAGTTCCTTCTGTGGAGCAACCCAGATCACATTGCCCCGGCGACGTTTGTCAAGACCTTTGGCCTGCAAGACGATATCAAGCGCCTGATCCCAGGGCACATTGATCAGTCGAAGCGTTACATTGCCCTGCACGCTGTCGGAGACGACGATATTCAGATCGGAGACATCGGCAATCAGCTGCAGCACAGAGCGCGCCGGAATGTCCTGGAAATTGAACGTGACGCGGCTACCGGAATACTCGGGCTCGGCGTTTTTTCCCTTGAGCTTCGGATCATCTTTCTTCTGCGAAATCTCGACGACGTACTCGCTTCCGGTCTGGTAAGCGATCTGCTCGAACGGCTGTTTGGCGACGATCTGCACGTGCACACCATTGCCGCGGGCCCGCGTATCGATCGACTGCACCGGCGTCGCGAAATCAAGTACGTCCAGATGCTGAGCCTGGTTCGGCGGCAGTTTCGCGTTGAGCAGATCCAGATTGATCGTGCCGCCTTCGCGCTTGAGATTCGCGGCAGCGCCGGGGCCGCTGAAACTGATCACAACGCGCCCTTCGCCGTTCTTGCCGCGACGGAAATCGATGTTTGAAACTTCCACGCTTTGCGCAGAACTCACCATCTTGGTCGGATCGGCCTTGGCTGCCGCTGCCGCCACGGTGGTGGAACCCATCACGCCATTGTTGATGGAGAGGACGAGATTGTTGCCGTTGATGCGCGTGTCATAACCGGCAGAGCGGAAAAGATCGACCACGACGCGCGTGCGCCCCGCCGCCTCGATCGCCGAGACGCCCGATGTCGCGCCGGCGCCGACATCTACATGGCGTTTGGCAAACCCGTTGCGGGTGTCCGCGAAATCGAGCGCAATGCTTGGCGGCGTCTCGGTCGAGAACACCTGCGGCGCAGTGACCGGGCTCGCGAACTTCAACGTTACCTCGACCTTGCCACCCGGCAATGCCGTATAGCTGAGATCTTCCAGCACGTTTTCGGCTTGCGCCACACTGCCCAGCACAATGCCGAACAGAAGCAGCATCCAGAGTAAACACGGTTTTATCGCCTGAGCGGCGAACCGGCGCTCGGAGTTAGCAGCGAATGTCGTGGTCATGAGATTTGTCCCCAATGAATCGATCATTTCTTGGTGTCGCCCAGGGCAATCGTCGCTTGCCGCTCCATCCAGCTGCCGGCTCCATTTGGAACCAGTTCAACCAGATCGATGCGGTCCTCTTCGATGGCAGTGACGCGGCCGTAGTTCTGGCCTAGGTAGTTGCCGAGGTGCACACGATGCACCACGCCATCAGGGTCCCTCACGAGCCCCTCGATTTTCTTTGCCATGCCCAGCGTTCCGGACATTTTCAATCCATCGAGCGGGAAGGATTCGAGAGGTTCGCGTGGCCTGTTCTGGTCGGGATGCGGACCATTGCTCGCGTTCTGCTCCTGTTCCTCTGCACTCAGAGCGAACGGATCACGCAGGTCCTGATCCTTGTACAGAAAAGTCTCGAACGTCTTGATCACCGGCAGCGGCTGCAAGGCCGCACCCTTTTTTGCTTTTTCACGGGCGACCCACTGCTGCGGGTCATCGCTTGATGCACACCCAACCAGCGCGAGTAGCGCAGCAACCAGAGCAAATCGAGAAACAATAACGACACAGATGGTCATGTCATTTCCCTCCGGCCGCGGGTTTTGCAGCAGGCGGGGCAGGTTTGGCGCCAGGATTCTTGGCATCTGCAGCGCGTTTGGCCGTCGCCTGTTCCTCGTCATCGAGATACCTGTAGGTCTTGACCGTGCCTTCGAGCAGCAACTCACTCCCAGCAGCGGCCTTCACGAGGGGACCGGTTTGGAAAGGTTTCAGCGATACGTCATGCATGGTCAGGATCACCACGCGCGGCAGTGACGCGACGCTGCTGACGAACGCGCCAAACTGATGATAGGTGCCACGCATTTTCAGCTGGATCGGCTTTTCCGCATAGAAGTCCTTCATGACTTCTGCGCCCGGTTGGAACAGCTCGGTTTCGATGCCGGCGCCCAGCGCTGCCTGCGTGATGTCGTTCAGGAGATCCGGCATCTCGGTCTTGCTCGGAAGCTGACGCAACATCGTCTGCAGCATCTCGGTCATGTCATCGAGCTGCTTGCGATACGCCTCCAGGTTGACGACCTTGGCCTGCTTGTCCGAGAAATCTTTCCGCAGAGTGATTTCCTTCTGCTCCGAACTCTTCAGTGTTTCCTGCTGAGCACTGACCTCAAAATACCAACCCAAGAACAGGATCAGCACAACAATAAGGCTGGCAAAGAAGAACTTGACGGACTTCGGCCAGCCGCCAATATTGTTCCGATCGAGATTGCGCAAGTCGTCGAAGAAGCTCATTTCTTCTCCCCCGTGACCGGATTCTTCATTGGCGGCACCGGTTCCGTCACCGGACTACCGGCTGCCGGAGCGGCCGGCTTGGCCGTCAACTTGCTCGCTGCATTTTCAAGCTGTGCACCGAGAGCGGGTTTGCTCTCGTCGACGGCCGCGGGTTTCGCTGCCGTGGGACTGGGTGCCGTGGCGCTGGGTGCAGTTGGATTCGACGCAGCGGCAGCGCCGCCGTCTTCCGCGTCTGCATCCTGCCCACTCTTGGGTTTGTGCAGCGCCACATCAAGCGAAAATACGTACGGCATCTTCTTCTCGACGTTGGTGGTGCCGGCCTTGTTCTCGATTTTGCGCAGGTCCGTATGACCCATCCATGGCGAAACATCGATGTTTCGCATGTAACTGGCCACACGCGAATTCGACTCGGCAATCCCTTCGAGCGTCATCACTTCGCCAGTCTGCTTCATCGAAGACAGGCGCGTGCCGTCGGGAATGGTCTTCACCATCTCATCGAACAAATGAACCATCTGCGAACGATTCGACTGCAACTGCTCGATGATTTCCTTGCGTGTGAGCAAGGCCGAGCGCGTCTTGTCGAGCTCCTTGATTTCCTCGATCTGCTTGTCAAGGCCTGCGATCTGGCCTTGCAGATAGGCGTTGCGGCCGTCCTGATTGTTGATCAGCTGTCCCATCCACAAGATCGCTGCGAGCAGAACGGCGAACGCCGCCACTGCCGTTGCCAGCAGCATCATGTAGAACTCGCGCTCGCGCTGTTTGCGCCGTTCGGCGCGCCACGGCAGAAGATTGATGTTTGCCATCAGTCGTAACTCCTGAGAGCGAGTCCGCAGGCGATCATCAGTGCGGGTGCGTCCTGAGCCAGTGTCTGCGCCTGGACGCGACCGGAAAGCGTCATGTCAGCGAGAGGATTGGCGACGACGCAGGGCACACCCAAGTGTTCTTCGACCATGTCGGCCACGCCCGCAATCGACGCGCAACCGCCGGCAAGCACGACTTGATCCACTCGGCTGTATTCGCTGCCGGCGAAGAAAAACTGCAACAGACGGCTGATTTGCTGGACCATCGCTTCCTTGAACGGCTCCAGCACTTCAACTTCATAGGATTCGGGCAATCCGCCTTGGCGCTTGGCCAGACCCGCCTCCTCGTAGCTGAGGCCATAGCGACGCATCACCTCATCGGTGAGCTGCTTGCCGCCGAATACCTGCTCGCGCGAGTAGATCGTGCGTTGACTCTTCAGAACGATCAGCGTCGTCATGGTGGCGCCGACGTCGACGACCGCGACGACGGCATCCTTGGGCACAGACAACTGATCGGAGATCAACTTGAATGCGTTCTCCATCGCGAACGCTTCCACGTCCATGACTTTCGCGCCAAGCCCGCCGAGGTCGAGCGCGGCGACGCGCAAATCGACGTTTTCGGTTCGGGATGCGGCGAGAAGGACATTGACCATGTCCGGGTTGTCCTTGACCCGACCGAGAATCTCGAAGTCGAGACTGACTTCCTCGATGGGGTAAGGGATGTACTGGTTCGCCTCGACCTGGATCTGCGCTTCCATGTCCTCTTCGGACAGGTCGCCCGGCATCGGGATCACCTTGGTGATCACGGCCGAGCCGGCAACAGCGGCGGCGGCGAACTTCGTTTTGGCTCCGGAGCGGCTGAGCGCGCGACGAATCGCGTCCCCAACAGCCTCGACCTCGACGATGTTCTTCTCGACGACGGCGTTCGGCGGCAGCGGTTCGACCGCATAGTGCTCGACGCGGTAGCGGCCGCCCACTTGCACGAGCTGGAGCAGCTTCACTGCGGTCGAACTGATATCGACGCCGATCAGCGGCGGCGCTTTAGGTGTGAATAGGCCCACACTTTTTCCCCTTCCCACGCGCTCTTACGAGCGAAAGATGCGCCGTTACATTAAATACGATCATTAACGGTTTTTCA
>JBDSFA010000461.1:0-4350 GCA_039919785.1 Dokdonella sp.
CGACAACCGCCACCAGTATTACAGCCCGCGTGCAGTGCATCCATTTGCCCGGCCCCGGTGACTACCAACTCAACGGCTCGGGCAAATCGACGGGTACTGCGCCATTGAATTCCGGCGACAATGTCTCGCTTGGCTGGGAATTGCGCATCAATGGCAGCGAGACATGCACGGGCACGCCAGATCTGACAGGCGGCAAGGTGCTTGCGACAACGAGCACGTGGAACCGACCGTCAAATTCCTCGCACATCATCGTCACGCCTGCACAATGGACGCGCGACACTTCGATCGCTGTCTACCTGTTGGTCGATGAAGGCCCTGGCAGCGGCGGCATTAACGGCTTGCCGCTCATTTCGGACGGCACCAGTAAGGTCGGTTGGTTCGACGATGTCACCCTCACGCTGAACAACGATGTCATCTTCAAGAATGGCTTCGATGGACCGTGAAAGCGCTGGCATCGGGCGTCTTGTGGGCGCGTGCGCGGGCACATCGCGTATCGCCCACTTCCACCCAATCCAGCGGCGGGTTTCTTCGCCACGTAACACGCGGGTACACTGGCGCGGCCACCGCAAGGTTGCCGAGCCCGTGCCGAACGAGATCTCAGACAGTACCGAAACATCAGCCATCGATACGCCGGCGCCGGACCTTTCGTTCGAGTCGGTTTATGAGCGCCTGAAAGTCCT
Organism: Dokdonella sp.; assembly: GCA_039919785.1. GTDB lineage: Bacteria > Pseudomonadota > Gammaproteobacteria > Xanthomonadales > Rhodanobacteraceae > Dokdonella_A. Next base: position 681 of record JBDSFA010000461.1, read on the forward strand.
CGCTCATCGCCAGCTGTCAGGTGATGGACGGGCGACGCTCGACACCACAGCGCTGGTGCACGAGCTTTATCTGCGCATGGATGGACGTACTCCGCTCAACTTCGAACACGCGGGGCAATTCTTCACCTACGCGGCGAGAGCCATGCGCAACCTCCTGATCAATCGCGCCCGCGATCGCATGCGTCAGAAAGCCGGCGGCGAATGGGCGCCGGTGACGCTCGGCATCGAAGACCATGCGAATCTCGCCATTGCCAGCGCCGAGCAAGCACTGGCGATCGACGAAGCCTTGGGGCAACTGGAGGAAAAGGACGCGCGCGCGGCACGCGTGTTCGAGCTGCGCTATTTCGCCGGGCTCGATCCCGAGCAGATCGCTGAAATAGCCGGCATCACCCGACGCACAGCCGATCGCGACTGGCGCTATGCCTGCGCATTTCTCGCCAACGCCCTGGGCTGATGAACGCTGTGGGTTCGATGGCTGCACGTCCCCGCCGTTTGCCGCGAGCCGATCGCTGCGAGAGTTGGGCATGACCCGTTCCCAAAGCCAGCGCGAACTTTTTGACTCGGCCCTGGATATCCCGCCGGAGCAGCGCAATGCATGGCTGCTCGAACATTGCGTCGATGATGGCGAACGCGCTGCCGTGGAAAGTCTGCTTGCAGCCGACGCAGCCGATGCACAGCATGCCTTCAACGGCGGCGTGGATGGGTTGCTCGACCGTGTCGGTGAAGCAGATCTGCGAATGCCGGCCGACGGCTTGCGATTCGGTGAATTTCTGCTCGGCGAGAAACTCGGCGAAGGCGGTTCGTCCGTGGTCTTTCGCGCCTCGCGCGAGCAAGCAGGCGTCCGCCAGCACGTCGCACTGAAGCTCTTGCGGCGCAATCTCTACACCGCGGCAGAACAGCGCCGGTTTCGCGACGAGCGGCGCGCACTCAGTCAGCTCGACCACCCCGGCATCGCGCGCTTGATCGAGGGTGGCGTGACGGACGCGGGTACACCGTTCATCGCGCTTGAATTGATCGACGGCAAGAGCATTCTCGATTTCGCGCGCGAGAGCGTCCTCGATTTGCCGGCACGCCTGCGCCTGATGGTTTCCGTGTGCCGCGCCGTCGAAGCAGCGCACCGCGCATTGATCGTGCACCGTGACCTCAAGCCTTCCAACGTTCTGGTAACCGCGGACGGCATCGTCAAGCTGCTCGATTTCGGCATCGCGAAGTTGCTCGATCAGGCCGCTGACGAAGATGGCACGCAGACGGAACACAAAGTGATGACGCCCGCGTATGCGGCGCCCGAACAATTCAGTGGGGGCCAGATCACCACGGCTACCGACGTCTATGCGCTCGGTCTGCTTCTGAGCGAGTTGATCACGGGACAGCGTCGCGAGCACGGCGACTTGCGCACGCCCTCCTCGCGCGTGACGAACCTCCCTGCCGATACTTTGCCTGCGCCGGCCGCAACACTTCGGCGTGAACTTCGTGGCGATCTCGACAACATCGTCCTGAAGGCGATCGCGGTCGAACCCGACGCCCGTTACGTTTCGGCTGGCGCCCTCGCGGACGACATCGAACGCTATCTGGCGAACCGGCCGGTCGCCGCGCATCCGCCGTCGTCGATTTATCGCCTGCGCAAATTCATCGCGCGCCACCGCGGCGGTGCGATCGTCGCAATCGTGGTACTGCTGGTGTGCGCGATCGCGCTCGGGTTTGCGCTCGCGCAGGCGCACGTCGCTTACCGTGCCGCGCAGCGCGCGGATGCGATGCGCGAATTCATGTTCAAGGCCTTTGCCGAAGCGGAACCCAGCGGGCCCCGCGACGGTGCGCCGCGCATCACCGACGTGGTGACCCAGGCCGTGGCGAACGCGAAGGCCGACGTACGGATGAACCCGCAGGTGCGCACGGAGCTGGTCGGTCAGCTTGGCGCGATCTTGCGCGCGCAGGGTCAAGTCGCACCGGCACGCGAAATTCATGCATGGAACTACGTCCAATCGCAACGCGATTTCGGCGAACGCGATGCGCTGACCATCGAAGCAGGTCACGAGCTTGCCCAATCGATGATCTTTGCCGGCGCATTCCAGGAAGCGCGGCCATTCATCGACGGGTTGCTCGCGCACGTCCCCGGCGACCATCCACGCCTCGCTGCAGACCTGCGTTTGGACTCTGCATTGCTAGCCACCAAGCAGCACGAGCGGCAACGCGCGCTCGACGATGCGAACACGGGCCTCGGGCTTGCGCGCGGCATCGGCGATGTCGACGTGCTCGGGCGCGCGCTCGACGAAGTCGGTAACGTGCAGCTTGAATTGAATGATTTCGCAGGCGCCACGAAAACCTACACGGAACTCCTTGCGCAGAAGGAGCAACAATTCGGACCAGTCCACGCGAGCGTCGCGGCGACGCATGCGGGTCTGTCGCGCGCCTATCGCCGTGCAGAGGACACGAGTGCCGCCGAATTGCACATCCGCGCCGCATTGTCCATTGACGCAAAGGTGTTGCCCAAGGATGACTGGCGCATCTCGAACCATCTCAATGCGCTCATGTTCGTGCTCATGATGAAGCGTGATTTCGCGGGCGCGCTCGAGACGGCGGCAGAGAGCCTGCGCATCGACCGGCTCGCCTATGGCGACGCGCATCCGGAGGTCGCCAACGATCTCAATTCGGTCGGCATGCTTCGCGGCATGCTCGGCGATTATGCGAACGCGCGCGAGCCGTTGCGGGAGTCGTTGCGACTCTGTCGCGCAATCTGGGGCGAGACCCATTCGGAAACGGCGCTGGCGCATTCCAATTACGGCGTGACACTGGTTTACGCCGGCGACACCGCCGAAGGAGAGGCCGAAATCCATCGCGCGCTCGACCTTTTCACCGCTGCGGCTGCGCCCGACTTCGATAGGATGGCGACGACGTGGGAGAAGGTCGCGCGAATCGAACTCGACCGGCATCAGCCGGCAGCGGCATTGGCGGCCATCGCCCACGTTGACGACGCGCTGGGCAAGATCCCTTTCATCGGACTGCATTGGAACGGCCGCGTCGCCCTGCTGCGCGCAAACGCGGCGCTGCAGCGAGACGACTGGTCACAGACGTTCTCCCTCCTCGTTGCCGCTGAAGAGGGATTGCACAAATCTCCTCATGCAGATGCCGAGCTCGTGGTGGAAATTGGCTTGCTCAGGGCTGTCGCGATGCAACGCAGCGATCGTCGCGATGGTTCCAGGGATGCCACTCCCGCTGCGCTGGCTGCGCTCGCCAACCTTCGAAATCCGCCGCAACGTTTGCGCACGCTGGCGGCCAACCTGAGCGATGACGCGGGCAGCTCCGCACGTTGATTGCTTCGTCAGTCGAAACCATTTGCGAAGATGACATCCGCGCTGAGCTCGAGGTGACGCCATCGAACCAACCAACCAGGCTGGTGCCTGCGGTTGCGTAGCCGCCGCCTGGATTCGCACCAGCGGCTCTACAGAGGCCGCCTCCTTCGTCGATCACGGCATATACCGCAATCGAGCTGTCGGTTGTCCATTCGAAATTCGAAAACACGATGTACGCCGGTGTCGCAGGGTGATTCCAGGCGCCGCTGATAGCGAGCAACAACGTGCCTTATCGCGTCGGGATGACCGTACACGCTTCGCTGCCTGCGCGGGGGCATTGCCAGAACATTTTCACTTCTTCGCGCCGAAACATCTGGAGCGGC
>JBDSFA010000160.1:0-9392 GCA_039919785.1 Dokdonella sp.
TGCGCTGGAAATGAAACTCGACGCCGTGCTCCTGATGCAGGCGGGTGATCGCTTGTCCCAGCTCGCGGCCGAGCACCCGCTCCATCGGAACCGCCTCGCGTGCGATCACGTGGACCTGCAGGCCGCGCGCGCGCAGGGACGCGGCCGCCTCGAGGCTGATGAAACCGGCGCCAATCATCGCGACACTCTTCGCACGGGTGGCCGCGGCGATGATCCTGCGCGCGTCGGCCAGGGTGCGCAGGCTGACGACATTGGGCCGATCAAGATCCGCCAGAGTCATCCTGACCGGCGCCGCGCCAGTGGCGATGAGCAGTTTGTCGTAGGGGTGTCGTTCTCCCGCTCGCGTCAATACCGTCCGCGCAGCAATGTCGATTTCCACCACTTCGCAGTCCAGCCGCAGGTCGATCCGCTGCTCGCGGTAGAAATCGGGCGACTGCAGCGGAATCCAGTCTTCGGAAGCGGTTCCCGCAAGGTAGTCCTTGGAAAGGTTCGGCCGATCGCAGGGAGCGTCGGCGTCATTGCTCAGCAGGGTCAGGGTTCCATTGAAGCCAAGCCCACGCAATTTCTCTGCGGCGGCGAATGCGGCCGCGCCCCCGCCAAGGATCACGATGCGATCGATGCCGGCAGCCGTAGCGGTTGTCGTCGCGTTTGCTGTGTGCGTACGCGGTTCGCCGCGCACGAATACCCTCGCATCGATGACCTCCACCTGCCACGTCGACAAGGCCGCGAAAGCCGGCGCAGTGAGTGCGGCGCCGGTACGCAAACTGAAACAGGCGTGATGCCACGGACACTGGACGACACCGTCGGCGACGAGCCCCTCGGCGAGCGGGCCACCGTAGTGTGTGCATGACCCGCTGACGGCGAAGAAGCCGCCATCCAGACGTGCCAGCAATACCGGGGATCCGCCTACGTGTCCGGCGAGCAGCCCCGACTGCGGCACGTCCTCGGCGGGCACGCCTGCTGCCAGATCAGGGCCTGAAGGCACGTTGTCGGTTTCGCTCATGCTGTTCTCCGGAACATCCAGGGGAGGTGTAACGGGTTTGTGCGATGGCACCAAAGGATGCGCTTGGCATTGCGCGGCGAGTGGACGATCTCACGAGACCCCGATCATGCACCTCAATCACTACCACGCACATGGCGCATCCGGCGCGTCAGGGTGCGCTCGACTGGAAAGGCAGGCCGGCCGATGCCTGCCAGCGCGACGTGCCGTCGGCGATCGAGCCCGCACCGAAGCGGCGCTCGTGCAGCACCCGTCGCCCGTCGGCGCCGCGCGCAAGCAGCGTACTCGCGCGGGTGCCGTAGTGGTCGCCGCGGATGAAGATCGGCGCGAGACGACGTTCGAGTTCGAGCCCGACGCCGGTATCGGGCAGCGTCACATCCGCTGGCTGCGATTCGTCGCCCAGCAAATCGAGCAGTCGCGCTTCGTCGATCGCGCCTGCATCACGCTGGATCATTTCCTCGAAGCGCTGCTGCAGTCGCTCGGTTTTCGGCCAATGCACGCCGATCGGGCCGTTGCTGATCACGTGCACACCTTGGCCCAGTTCGCGCACCAAGGTGTCGGCACTGCTGAGCGCGAATACGCCGTTACGATCGCCAACGACGAAATTGAACGGGCCGTAGTCGCCTGCGGTTCTGCGCAGCGCATCGAGGAAGACGTGTGGCGATTCATCGCCGAGCGCGAAATCGCGTACCAGCCAGCCGCGCGACTTTGGTGCGGTCGCCGGCACGCCGGTGCGCAGGTTGGTCACTGCGGCAAAACGGCCGTCATCACGCAGCCCGAGCCAGGAACCGCCTGCGACGAGATCGCGCCCGCCGACGACGCGTCCATCGGCGTCCCACTTCTGCGCAGGAGCGCTCGCGCGCGCATGGAATTCGTCGCGGTTGCCGAGGAGCAACAGCGGGAATTGGGGAGTCGTGTTGATGGCGATCAGCAGCAGGCACATGGCAGTCAGCCGACCCGTTCCCGGCATTCGAATTTTGGTGCGAAACGTAAAATTACAGCAACGTCGCATTTCGATCGAGGGAGTTTCATGCCCCTTCGACTTCGCTGCGCTACGCTCAGGGCGAACGGTCTCCTGGCATTCAGTCTTTCACAACAGACGATCGACCGTCAGTGACCTTTCGTGCTGTCGGCGTTCGTCCCGTCGATGGTCAACCCAGCCGTCTGTCTGCGTTCGTCCCGTCGGCAGTCAATCCATCCGTCTGTCTGCGTTCGTCCCGTCGGCAGTCAACCCAAACGTCTGTCTGCGTTCGTCCCGTCGACAGTCAGCCCAAACGTCTGTACGCGTTCGTCCCGTCGACAGTCAGCCCAACCGTTCGTCCTGAGCGTAGGCGCGCAGCGGCGAAGTCGAAGGACATCCCCTCACCGACCCGCGGCTTCGCACGCGCCGCGCCGCGTTCCGGTCGAACGGGCTCCTGTCATTCAATCTTTCACCACAGACGATCGATCGTCACGCACCTTTCGACCTGTCTGCGTTCGTCCCGTCGGCAGTCAACCCAACCGTTCGTCCTGAGCGTAGGCGCGCAGCGCCGAAGTCGAAGGACACCAACTGACCGACGCGCGGCTTCGCACTCGCCGTGCCGCGCTCAGGTCGAACGGATGCTTACGGCTCTTGTTCCGATCCTCACCCTCGCCCATCCGCCATCGCCTTCAACCGCGCATCCAGCGGCGCGATGCGCGGATTTTCCGGATTGAGCTCGCGCGCGGCATCCAGTGCGCGCGTGGCCTCGGCACGTCGCCCTTCGCCGATGCGCGCGTCACATTGGTCGAGGAACGTCGTGGCGAGTTTTTGCGCCATCACGGCAATCGCGGGATCTCCTGGCGCGGTCTGGCGCACCGAGTCGAGCAAGGCGCGCGCGCGTTGTGGCGCGGCATCGTTGAGCGCCCGCACGAACAATTCCTTCGCACGTGCGGGCAGCTGCGCGAGACCGTCAAGTGCTTCGCGGTTGTTGCGGTCGATCGCGAGCGCAGCACGGTACTTGTCGTAAGCGCTATCGCCGGGCGGGATGATCAGATTGCCCGCCGTCGAAGCGGCGGCCGCCTCGACGACCAGTCGGTGCACCTGCGCACTTTGCGCCGGCGAAATAACCGCATGTTGCGCATCGATGTCGAGGCGCTCGCGCAGTTCGCGCAGGTTCGAACGTGCCGCTCGCAGCTCAGCCGATTCGGGCGCGAGTTCTGCCGCGGTTGCGAGCAGCTTTTCGGCGGCGCCTGCATTGCTGTCATCGAGCGCCGCATTGGCCTGCACCACGAACGCCTGTGCGATCCGGCGCAGGCCTTCCTTCGCGCGCGCATTGGCCGGGTCGTCCTTCAACACGCTGCGGAACAGGTCGAGTGCGGAATCCGCGCTGCCCGAGAGTTGTCCGGCGCGCACCTGGGCTTCGGCGCGTGCAACGGTTTCGTCGAGTGCCGCACGCGTTGCCGTGCGCGCCTGCGCGATCTGCCCCTGCAGTTCCGGCAACGCCGGATACGCGGGCAGGATGCGCGTAATCTCGTCGGCGCGGGCTGCCGCGCTCGCCGCATCATTCCCCGCGAGTGCCTTGCGCGCCTGCGCGGCCAATGCGTCGGCGCACTTGCCCAGACCCGATTGCGCCAGTGCGTTGGCCTTGTCACCGGCGAGCACACGCTGATACAGCGCGGCTGCGCCATCGGCGCCGACGATGCGACCGGCCGCCAGTGCATCACGGGCTTGATCTAGCAGTTGCCCGTCTTCGCTGCCTCGCGCTTCGCTTTCCTTCAGCGCGCGTTCGATCCGTTCCACCTCGACGCCGCCGCCTAGCAGATCGCGTGCGCTATCGAGTGCGCTGCGCGCCGCGACGGCATCGTGCTGCTGCAACGCCGAGTCCGCCTGTGCGAGCAACGTGTGGCCGACCACGTCGAGACCACGTCTGGCGATATCGTTATCGGGATCCTGCGCGCGCGCAGCAAGGAAAAGTTCGCGTGCGCTGTTGCCCTGGTTGCCGGTGAGTTGGCCGGCATCGAGGGCACGTTGCGCGCGCGAGAGGGTGTCGTTGAATTCCGTGCGCGGCAGCAATCGGCGCAGGCGGTCCTGATAGTTCCACGCTGCAACCACGGTCAACGCGACCAGCGCAAGCGCGACCAGGAAAACGATACCGCGCCGTGACCCGCGCTTGTGCGCGCGTGCCGACGACGAAGCAGGCGATGGGGGCACGTTGCGGTCGGCGCGCATCACCTCGTCGCCAACGGCGCTGACGATCTGATCGAGCCGGCCGAGATTGGGTTCCATGCGATCGCGCGACCCGGATGCGCTCATGCTATGCGCAGACGCAGACGCAGGCGCAGCCGATGCCTCGGACGAGAATCTGAAATCCCCCGCCTCCGCACGTATGGGCGCGCCTGCCTTGCCGCACAACTCGGGCAAATCACCATTGTGCATGCGCCGTTCGATCTCCTCGATCGCGGCCGCCACTTCGTTGCCGGTCTGGTAGCGGTCTTCGGGTTGCTTTGCGAGCAGGCGATCGATCAGCGGCTGCAGCGCCGCCAATCGATGCGGCAGCAGCGGCAGCGGCTCGGTGATGTGCATGATGCCGATCGCGAGCGAATCGTCGGCGTGATATGGCACGCGTCCTACCAGCATCTCGTACAGCACCACGCCGAGTGCATATAGATCGGAACGGCCGTCGATCTGCTTGCCGCGCGCCTGCTCCGGGCTCATGTAGTGCGGCGTACCCACGATCGCGCCGGTCTTGGTCATGCGCAACGCGGGATCGAACGCACGCGCGATGCCGAAGTCGGTGAGTACGGACGAACCGTCTTCGCGCAGCAGGATATTGTCCGGCTTGACGTCGCGATGGACGAAACCCTTTTCCTGCGCGTAGTTGAGCGCGCCGGCAATCTCGCGCGTGACGCGCAACGCAAACGCGGCGTCGCGAGCGCTGCCGTCGCGCGCGAGTATCGGTCCGCTGCCGACGTATTCCATCGCGATGTAATGGTAGTCGCCGGCGCGACCGAGATCGTGGATGCCGACCACGTGCCGATGATGCAGGCGCGCAGCAATCTGCGCTTCACGCAGGAACCGCTCTCCAAAAGTCGGGTCGGCCAGCAACGCGGGCGACATGATCTTGAGGGCAACTTCGCGGTCTACTGATTCCTGCACGGCCAGATACACGGTCGCCATGCCGCCTCGGCCAAGCTGGCGTAGTACACGGTAGCCGGGGATCTGGATCACATTCGCGCCTTTCGATGCAACATCGGGAAACAAGAGTAAAGGTTAAAGGAAATACCGGCGCAGCCGTGCAATGGCTTCGCCTCAGGTGACGCGTCGTGCCTCGATGACGTTGGGCACCGCCAGCAAATGCCCAAGTACGCCGCTGAGCTGGCCGAAGTCGTTGACCCGCAGCGCGTAGTTCATCTCGACGATGCCCTTGCGCGCATCGATGCGCGCGGTCAGTGCGATCACATGCACGTTTTCGGCGGCGATCGCATTGCTGACGTCCTTGTGTAGCCATTTGCGATCGTAGCCCTTGACCACGATGTCGACTTCGTAAGCGCGCTGGCTGCGCCGGCCCCATTCGACCGCAATCACGCGGTCGGCGTCACGCTCGCGCAACGTCGCCAGCTGCGCGCAATCGCTGCGGTGCACCGACACGCCGCGACCACGCGTGATGTAGCCGGCAATGACATCGCCCGGCAATGGCTGACAGCAGCGCGACAACTGGCTGAGCAGATTGCCCACCCCTTCGATCACGATGGCGTCGGTGTCGGCCTGCGGCCGCTGGACGGCCTGCGCCGCAGGCGCGATCGGTGCCTCGACGGGCGCGGTGAGCTCATGCAGCGCGCGCGCAATCTGGCCGGTGCTGACGTCGCCCAGCGCGAGCGCTTCGAGCAGGTCGTCGTGGCTGCGCAGGTGGAAACGCTCCGGCAAGGTGTCGAGATTCACGTTCGAAAGCGCCAGCCGTTTCAGTTCGCGTTCGAGCAGGGCACGTCCGGCGGCCAGGTTCTGCTGCAGATCGATGCGCTTGAACCAGGTACGCACTTTTTCGCGTGCGCGATGGGTGACGAGGAAACCGTGCTGGGCCGAAAGCCAATCGCGGCGCGGCTCCAGCGTTTTTCCGGTCAGGATATCGACGCGATCGCCACTGGCCGGTGCAAACGTCAGCGGCACGATGCGGCCATTGACCTTTGCGCCGCGACAACGATGGCCGACATCGGTGTGGATCGCATAGGCAAAATCGAGCACGGTCCCGCCGCGCGGCAGATCGATGACCTGACCCTTGGGCGTCAGAAGATAAACACGGTCCTCGACGACCGCGGTGCGAAAGCCGGCCAGCAAGGCGGCATCGTCGTCCTGCCCGTCCTTGTTCTCGAGCAACTGACGCATCCAGGCGATCTTGCGCTCGAAGCTCGCGTCCGCGCTGCCGCCCGTGGAGGATCCGGGGGCCAAAGGCCGCCGACCATCGCCCCTCGCCCGCGCAGCGGGAGAGGGGGGGACCGTCTGCGAAGCAGACGGAGGGGTGAGGGAAGAAGCGACCGCACCTGCGGTCGCTTCCTTGTAACGCCAGTGCGCCGCGACGCCCAGTTCGGCGTGGCGATGCATTTCGTGCGAGCGAATCTGCACTTCCAACGTCTTGCCTTCGGGCCCGACCACCGCGGTGTGCAGCGACTGGTACTGGTTGCCCTTGGGGCTTGCAATGTAGTCGTCAAACTCGCCGGCAACGTAAGGCCACAGCGTATGCACGACACCGAGCGCGGCGTAGCAGTTGGCCAGATCTTCCACCAGCACGCGCAGTGCGCGCACGTCGTATAGTTCGGAGAATTCGAGGCCCTTGCGCTGCATCTTGCGCCAGATCGAATAGATGTGTTTCGGGCGACCGGCGATATCGGCCTTGATGCCGGCCTTTGCCAGCGCCTCGATCAGTTGCTTCTTTGCGCCCTCGATCCAGGCTTCGCGACCGTCACGACGTTCGTCGAGCAGGTCGGCAATGCGCCGGTAGACCTCCGGTTGCAGGTAGCGGAATGAAAGATCCTCCAGCTCCCACTTGACCTGCCAGATACCGAGTCGGTTTGCGAGCGGCGCGTGGATGTCCGCACTCAGCTGCGCCAGCGCACGCTGTTCGGCGGCGGGCGCATGTTCGGCCGCTCGCATGCGCACAAGCTGACGCGCGAGCAGGATGAAGACGACGCGCAGATCGCGAATGATCGCGAGCAGCAAACGCCGCAAACCTTCCGCACCACCGCTGGTTCCGTGTGCTGCATACAGCGACCAGACGCGTTCGGCGGCCTGCTGACCTTGGACCAGCGCGCGCACGTCGGCGGGAAACGTTGCAAAGTCGGCATCCCCGAGCGGAACGCCGCTCGCGATCAGCGTCTGCAGTACGCAGGCCGCTTGCGCTTCCGCGCCCACGCCGAGCGTGCCGAGCAGATCGATACTCGCAATCAGTTCCGCCTGTGCGCGGCTCCACGCGGAGGTCGCCGCGAGATCCGCGCGATCGAGTGCGAAGCGGCAGGCACGCACCGCGACGGCGGCGGCAGCGGCAGCGGCAGGCTCCCGTTCCGACGCCCAGACGGCCAGCTTCGCTGGAGTGGCATCAAACGCGTTCACGAGGTGATCGGAGCCGCTATGGCAGGCTGGAAAAACAATCGGCGCCCGCAGGCGCCGATTGCACGAAGCGTGGAGCGGAGTACGCGGCGGATTACTGGCCGCTCATCCAAGGGAAGCCCGTCGAGGTCGGCATGAAACCGAACACCACGTCATCGCCAATGAACTTGTCCCCGCCTTCGGCGGCTACTGCAGGATCGATCATGATCGATGCGCCAACGACCGGCGTGGTAATGACCGAATGCGCGCCGGCCAGCGGACGCGTCACAGCGATGTAGTATGAAAACGCCGAAGGCTCCGGTGCCGGATTCGCGGAAAAGCCCTTCACAAGCGGCTGGCCATTCAACGCGACGGTGGTGTGACCCGCACATATGTTGCTGTTCAACGTGCTGGGCAACTGGGTCAACAGGCAATATTGGCCATCGGTGGGACCCGTGCCAAGGTAAGTCTTGTCGAACGCATCACGCACCTGCACCGTCAGCGAACCCGCGCTCGCCGGTTGTGACGAAGGGAGCTGCATCTTGTTGAACGTACCGGCAATCTGTGGACCGAAACGACCATCGACACGGAACACGTAAGTGAATGTGACTCCGTCAGTTCCAGTCCACATGTTTGCGGCGCGAACATTGGCTGTCGCGGCAGGACGTACGCCGGTAACGGCCGCGCAGGCCGAGTCTTCCACTATCGCAGCGGGCTGACCGGCACTTGGGTTGCAAGGATCGGCGGGGACCTGATTCCAATCGACCGTAGTCCAAGCGAAGCCGGCATCCGGTATCCAGTTGATCAGGTGATTGTAATTGGTAGCCGTAGCCGATTCGTGACCGGTGTCGAAAATTCCGTCGAACGCATCTGTCGGAACGGATCCGTCAACATGCGTGCCGTGGCAGGTCAGGGTCGTCTGGTTGTTGCGATTGATGGCGATCGTGCCGCCGTCGTAACCGACTGCTGCCACGTCAGTGACCGTCGTGAAAGTCCACGGGTGCGCCGGAGTGAAGATCTGGTCTTCGTGCGCGGCTACGAAATAGGCCGGCGTGCTGATGATCTGGTAGATGGACACGTTGGCGCAAAACAGGAAGCCATCGGTATACACCTTGAGCGGACTCGGTGTACCGCCCGCGTACGAAATGCCGGATGTGCCAGGCAGCGTCGGCGTCTGCACCAACTGCGTTTCACGGTTTACGACGAGGCTCACCGAAGCCGGGTCGGCATGGGCCACAGCAACGGATCCAACCGTGCTGACGAATACAAGAACCGCGATGTGCTTTGCTGACGACATTGATTCTCTCGACCTTGCAACGATGACTCGAAATGATCGCCGGGCCCGTCTCAGGCGGGCGCAACTGTATACACCAGCCATCCTGGCTGTCGTTCGCTTGCAGCACTCCTGTCGCCAAACCAAAGCCCGACAACGAGCATGCTACACTCGATCCGGCTCCAGTCTACCCGCTCGCACGCTTGTGCGCACCTGTTAACTTAATGTAAGACAAGGATTTTTGCGGTTGCGGTCACACTCCGCCACCGCCAAACGAACCCTATGCGCCCTATGCGACCGATTTCAAGTTTTGCCTTGTTCCTGCTCGTCGCCGTTTCAGCGAGCAATGCACAAACCCCGCCAGCGACGCAGTCGCCGACGCTTGAAGAGCGTATGTCGCAGGCGGAATTCCGCGCGGCGGGTCTCGACAAGCTCGCGCCGCAGGAACTGCAGCAGCTCAACAGCTGGCTCGATGCCCACGGCGGATCGACGGTCAAGTACGTGAGCGCAAGCGGTTCGCCGGTGTTCTACCCGGACGACGGCGCACGCGAACCGATCACCCAGCACATTGTCGGAACGTT
>JBDSFA010000054.1:0-19594 GCA_039919785.1 Dokdonella sp.
CCGATCAATCTGACCGCCGTGTTGCTGGTTGTGCAGCGCATGGAAAGCATGGCCAATCTGTTTGTCCTGCTCGGCCTGCTTGGCTATGTGCTAGGGCGAAAACGCATGCTGCAGTCGGGCACGCACAGCGGAGCCAGTTGGTGCATTGCCAGCCTGATCCTGCCCACCGCCCTCGGCGTCTTGGCAAAAGAGTCGGCTGTGATGTTGCCGCTGTATGCGCTGTTGATCGAATGGATCATCTTCGGCTTTCGTCGCGCCGCAACGGGCGCTGCGATCGATCGTCGTCTGGTCGCGCTATTCGCCTGTGTGCTGGTCCTGCCGGCCGCAGCAGGACTCGCCTGGCTAGCGCCGGGTTTGCTGCGAACCGACACCTGGGCCACGCGCGATTTCACGCTCGGCACGCGCCTGCTCACGGAAAGCCGGATCATCGTCGACTACATCGGCTGGACGCTGCTGCCGACGCCGCAGTCGCTGAGCTTCTATCACGACGACTTCGCGATCTCGCACGGCCTGTTATCGCCGTGGACCACGCTTGCGAGCCTCGCAACGGTGGGCGCCCTGCTGGCGACGGCCGTCCATTGGCGCAAGCGCCAGCCCCTGCTGGCACTGGGCATCGCGCTGTACTTCGGCGGCCATCTTCTCACTGGCACGATCCTGCCGCTGGAGCTGGTCTACGAACACAGAAACTATTTCCCGAGTTTCGGCCTGCTACTCGCGCTCGTGCCGCTGATGGTCGCGCCCACACCGGCGCTTGTGTTGGCACGCCACGCGCTGTTGTGCGTTCTGCTGGTGTGGTGGGCGGGCATGACTGCCCTCACCACAAAGGCGTGGAGCGAGCCGCTGCGTCTGGCCACCGATCTGGCCGAGCGCGCGCCACAGTCGCCGCGTGCGCAGTTTGGTCTGGGCTACGAATTGCTGCGACACAGCGGCTACGATCCCGCGTCGCCATTGCTTGAGCTGGGCTACGCATCGTTGCAGCGCGCGTCGCTGATGCCCGCGTCGTCGATCCTGCCCGAGCAAACGATGATCCTCACCAGCAGCCTGATGCATCGTCCCGTGGACGAGCGCTGGTGGGACCACTTGGTCGAAAAGCTCAAAGTGCGCGTACCCGATGCGCAAGCCGTCAGCGCACTCGGCGCATTGACCCGCTGCGTTCGCAATCATGATTGCGATCTGCCGCGCGAGCGCATGCTGGCTGCTTTCGAAGCGGCGCAATCGCACCCAAGGCCAGATGCACGCGTGCTCGCGATTTACAGCGACTATGCCTGGAACGTGCTCGAAGACCGCGCGCTGAGTGAGCGCCTGGCCGCGGCCGGAGTGGCGGCACAACCGGGCAACGCCGACGCGCGCATTGCGTTGGCGCGCATGAATATCGTGCTCGGCCGGCCGGCCAACGCCCTTGAACAGGTGCAGGCGCTCAAACGCCTGAACTGGAGTGGCCGACTCGACGCGTCGATCGCGCAATTGCAAGCCTTGATTGACGCCCGCATGCCCCCGCAGCCGGTTCCGTAAAACGCCAGCCGGCGATGCCGACCGCGCAGGCGGATGAAGGATGACGCACGACGCAATCTTGCGCACACTGCCAGCGCGTATCATTTGCGCTCCTCTTGGGCGGCAGCGATGATTCGAGCGCTTTCGGGATCGCTGCCGACAGGCGATGAAGCCACTGACACCTGCGGGCAGAGGATGCTTTCCATTGAGTGATCGAACCCATTTCCCGTTGGTCAGCATCGGCATGCCCGTCTACAACGAGGCGCGCTTCATCGATGCGAGCCTGACTGCGCTGCGGCGGCAGGATTATCCGAATCTGGAGATCCTGATCTGCGACAACGCTTCGACCGACGACACCTTGGCGATCTGCGAGCGGCACGCCGCTGACGATGCGCGCATCCGCATCGAGCGCTGGAGCGAAAACCGCGGCGCCATCGCAAACTTCCAACGCTCACTGGATCTCGCGCAAGGCACCTATTTCATGTGGGCATCCGGACACGACGTGTGGACCGACAATCTCGTCTCCGCCTGCGCAGCCCGGTTGCAAGCGAACGACGGCGCCAGCATCGCCTTCGGCACGTCGAACTGGATCGATGGCGACGATCGCACGCTTGCGCGCGGATCAGGCTGGACCGATACGCGCGGCCTGGCGCCGGCGGCGCGCCTGCTCAGCATTTTCTGGGGCAACATGCATCCCATACTCGGGCTGATCCGCACCGCGCAGCTTCGAGCCTGCCCGCCGATGCCGAACATCACGGGCTGCGATCTGGTCGTGCTGGCCGAGCTCGCCCTGCGCGGCGATTTCGTCCATGCCACGGATGCGCTGTGGTCGAGGCGCGAGTTTCGCGTGGAAACGCGTTACGAAGACAAGTTGCGGCGCTATGCGTCAGCTACCACCGGGATCGGGCGATCGCGCTTTCAACGCGCATTTCCGCTGCTGAGTCTGCCGCTTGCACTGATGCGGGTGGTGATGCGTTCAAATCTGCCCACCGCCGACAAGTTGCTGCTCCTGCCGGTGCTGCTGGTCTCATTTCCGTTGCGCTATCGGATCGGTCGGCGCGCAAAAATCGAATGAACGCATGAACCGGGAAAGCCTGATCAGCGCGACCAAGCGCGTGGTGAGCGGCTCGCAGTGGTTGTTCGGGCCAGTCGCGTTGCTGTTCCTTGCCGTCGCAGGCTGGCGCGCGCGCAGCGTGGTTGTAGCCGTGTTCGAGCAAGCCGACGCCTTGATGTTGCTGCTCGTCATTGGTTTGTGGGCGTCGCTGCATCTGCTCACGCCAGCCCTGAGCCGCATCATGCTGCTGGAGAGCGGGGCGGACGTGAGCTACCGCACCTTGCTCGAAATCCACGTTGGCCGATTGCCGGCGCGTTACCTGCCCGGCGGCATCTGGCATACGGTTTCGCGCGTCATCGATTTGCGTGCCCGCGGCGTCGCGCGCGCGCAGCTCTCTATCATGGTGTTGCTGGAAAACAGCGTGCCGCTAGCCATCGCTGTAGCGCTAGGCGGGCTATGTCTCAGCCTCAGCGACAACGCAGGTTGGCCGGCGCTTGGGGCCGCGCTCGGCGGATCGCTGCTGCTGGCCTGCCCCTGGCTTTTGCTGCGTCATCGGAGTCTTGCGCCAGGCGGATCATTCCGCGCTCGCAGCTATCTGAGGCTGATAGCACTGACCACGCTGTTCTGGTTCGGTGCGGCAACTGCGTTCTACTGCTTCTGGTCCGCATTTCCGCAAGCGCGCGGCGCGGTATCCGCGTTGCAGATCTATGGCACCTATCTCCTCGCGTGGTCTGCCGGTTTCGTCAGCGTGTTCGCTCCGCAGGGAATCGGCGTATTTGAGTCGGTGGCGGCGTTGTTTCTGCGCGGATCCCTGGCATTCGCTGGCGCCGCAGTTCTGGTTGCCGGTTTTCGCATCGCGATCCTCGCGGCCGATATGCTGGCCTTCGGTGTTCTATTTGCCATCCGCCGAGTTCGCAGCGCACGACGTCGATCACGTTGACAGGCTCTTGAACCCTCGGCTCTAATCAAAAACGCTGACAGTCGCCACGATGAAGAGCGCTCGCGCATGCGATCGAGGGCCTCGATGTCGGGCCCGGCGCGCAACCCCCACTGACGGAGAATCGCAGGCATGAAAGCAGTGATCCTCGCAGGCGGATTGGGCACGCGGATTAGCGAGGAGTCCTCCTTGCGCCCGAAACCGATGATCGAGATCGGTGGCATGCCGGTGCTCTGGCATATCCTCAAGATCTATGCGCACCACGGCATCAACGACTTCGTGATCTGCCTTGGCTACAAGGGCTATCTGATCAAGGAATACTTCGCCAACTACTTCCTGCACATGTCGGATGTGACCATCGACCTGCGCAGCAACAGCATGGACGTGCATCACAAGCACGCAGAACCCTGGCGTATAACGCTGGTCGACACGGGCACTGAAACCCAGACCGGCGGCAGACTCAAACGTGTCGCCGGCTATCTCGAGGACGGACCTTTCTGTTTCACCTACGGCGACGGTCTCTCGGATGTCGACGTGGCCGCGACCATTGCATTCCATCGTGAAAAGCAAACACTCGCGACCGTGTGCGCGGTGCAGCCACCCGGACGCTTCGGCGCGCTCGACATCAACGAAGACAGGATCACCCGCTTCGAGGAAAAGCCGTCCGGCGATGGCACCTGGATCAATGGCGGGTTTTTCGTGCTCGAACGCGGCGTCATCGATTACATCGACGGTGACGACAGCGCTTGGGAACGAGGCCCGCTCGAGACGCTCGCACGCGAGCACCAGTTGTCGGCGTATCGCCACAGCGGCTTCTGGCAACCGATGGACACGCTGCGCGACAAGAGCCGGCTGGAAGAGCTCTGGCGCAGTGGCGCGGCGCCGTGGAAGGTCTGGTCTTGAAGCAACTTTTCCATGGCGCCTATGCGGGCACGCGTGTGCTGGTGACCGGGCATACCGGTTTCAAGGGCTCGTGGTTATGCCTCTGGCTGCAGGCGCTCGGCGCTGAAGTCATTGGCCTCGCCTTGCCACCCGCCACCGAACCTGCGCATTGGACCCTGCTGCAGCTGGATGGTGTGCGCGAACGGATGATCGATTTGCGCGACCCAGCTGCGCTGCGCGGTGCGCTCGATCAAGCACAGCCGCAGGTCATCTTTCATCTCGCCGCACAATCGCTGGTGCGCCGCAGCTATGACGAGCCGGTCGGGACGTTCGCGACCAATGTTACCGGATTGGTGAACCTGTTCGAGGCGATACGCGCTTGCGCATCCGTGCGTGCGGTCGTCAACGCGACCACTGACAAGGTGTACCTGGATCACGCAACCCGGCACGGCTACAACGAGAACGATCCCTTGGGCGGACACGATCCCTACAGCACGTCAAAGGCCTGCGCCGAACTCGTCAGCGAATGCTATCGCAAGAGCTATTTCGGTGGCGTCAGCCAACATGCTGCGCGCATTGCCACGGCGCGCGCCGGCAACGTGATCGGCGGCGGCGACTGGGCTGACGACCGCCTGGTGCCGGATCTCGTGCGGGCGGCGGCAGCGGCATCGCCGCTGCGCATCCGCCATCCCGATGCCGTGCGTCCCTGGCAGCATGTACTCGAACCCTTGTCGGGTTATCTGCAACTGGGCCAACGCCTGCTTGCCGGAGATGAAGTCGAAGGCGCGTGGAACTTCGGTCCCGCCGGCGATGCAACCTTACCCGTGCGTGAACTGGTCGCTCGAATTCAGGCGCGTTGGCCGGGCACCCGCATTGAATCGGCAACGAGGCAGCATCCCCACGAAGCAGCCGTGCTCCGTCTTGATTGCAGCAAGGCTGCGCGTGAACTCGGCTGGCGTGCGGTCTGGGATGCCGAGATGACCATCCAGCACACGGTCGACTGGTACCGCGCATTCCATGAAAGCGGCCATCTGCGCAGCACGGACGACCTGCGCGACTACATCGCGGACGCACGCAGCGCAGGGCTCGATTGGGCTCGCGCCGCATGAACGGAATGAAATTGCATCCGACATCCTTGAGCGGGTTGAGCGTGATCGAGACGAGACCTGTCAACGATGTGCGCGGTCGTTTCGTGCGCGTGTTCTGCGAAGACGAACTGGCCGCGTTGCGGCCCGGACTGCATTTTCCGCAAATCAACCTGTCGACCTCCTTCGCGCGCGGGACGGTGCGCGGCATGCATTTCCAGCGCCCACCCGCGGCTGAGGCCAAGCTGATCCGCTGCCTGCGCGGTCGCGTCTTTGATGTTGCGGTCGACGTGCGCGCCGGCTCGCAGACATTCCTGCACTGGCAGGGGATCGAACTCGATGCGGATTCGCCTCGACAGATCTTCATACCCGAAGGCTTCGCGCACGGCTTTCAGGCACTCACCGACGATGTGCAACTGCTCTACCTACACACCTCGCGCTGGAGCTCGGAACACGAAACCACCTTGCGCCACGACGATCCCGCACTCGCCATCACATGGCCGCTGCGTGTGACACAGGTTTCGGACAAGGACCGCCTGGCACCGCTGCTTGATGCCGCTTTCACGGGGGTCGCCGCGTGAAGTGCCGCTTCTGCGCGACGACGCTCGACGACCCTTTGCTCGACAACGTGTTCGTGGACCTGGGCGCTGCGCCGCCATCGAACGCATTCCTTTCGCTCGATGCGTTGTCGAAACCCGAATTGCACTTCCCGCTCAAGCTGCACACCTGTCCGCAGTGCCTGCTGGTGCAAGTGGACGAAGTGCAGGCGCATGGTGCGTTGTTCGCGCCGGACTACGCTTACTTTTCCTCGTACTCCGCATCATGGCTCGCCCATGCGGAACGCTATGTCGAACACGCCGTGACGCGGCTCGGTCTTGACCAACACAGTCTCGTGGTCGAGATTGCCTCGAACGACGGCTATCTGTTGCAGTACGTTCGCGCACGCGGCATTCCCTGTGTCGGCATCGAGCCTACGGCAGGGACCGCCGAAGTCGCGCGCAGCAGGAATATCGACACAATCGTCGAGTTCTTCGGCCACGACTTCGCCCGTCGTTTCGTCGCCGACCGCCGTCACGCCGACCTGATCATCGCCAACAACGTGCTCGCCCACGTACCGGATCTCAACGACTTTGTCGCTGGAATGGCCGAGGCGCTGGCGCCGCAAGGCGTAGTCACCGTCGAGTTTCCTCATCTGCAGAAGCTGGTTGCTCAGCGCCAGTTCGACACGATCTACCACGAACATTTTTCGTACTTTTCGCTGCATACGGTGCTCTCGGTGTTCGCCGCACACGGACTTCGCATCTGGGACGTCGAGGCTTTGCCAACCCACGGCGGCTCGCTACGGATCTGGGCGTCGCATGCTGCCAGCCAGCACCGGGATGCTGCCTCGGTCGCTACCTTGCTTGCAGATGAGGACGCGGCCGGCATGCGTGCGATGGACTACTACCGCGCCTTCCAGGCTGAGGCTGACGCCGCCAAGAATGGCTTGCTCGATTTCCTGCTGCAAGAGCGCCGCGCTGGTCGCAAGGTGGCCGGCTACGGTGCCGCGGCCAAGGGCAACACGCTGCTCAATTACGCGGGCGTGCGTCCGGATCTGCTGCCCTACGTCGTCGATGCCTCGCCGCACAAACAAGGGCGCTACCTGCCCGGCTCGCGCATTCCGGTGGTTGCCGAAGAGCACCTGCGCGCGCAGCGACCCGACATCGTGCTGATCCTGCCGTGGAATCTGCGCACCGAAATCATTGACCAGCTGGACTACATTCGCGCCTGGGGCGGTCGCTTCGCGACGGCTATTCCAACCATGGACATCGATTGAGCATGCGCGTCGCAGTCACCGGCGCCAGTGGCTTCATCGGCAGGCATGTAGTGCGCGCACTACGTGCTCGCGGAACAGACGTTATCGCGATCTCGCGCCATCCCGACCCGCCCCTGGACGGCGCCGTTACACCCCTCGCACTCGATATCGCGGACGTGGATGACGGCATGCTGGACCGGATCGGCAAGCCCGATGCCCTGTTGCACTTGGCCTGGGGCGGACTTCCCAACTATCGCTCGATGCATCACGTCGAGAGTGAATTGCCCAGGCATGTGGCGTTCATTGAATCCTGCGTTCGTTCGGGCCTCACGCGTGTTGTCATTGCGGGTACCTGTCTTGAATACGGCTTGCAATCGGGCGAACTCAGCGAAGATTTTCCTGCTGCGCCGGCGACCGCGTATGCCGTGGCAAAGAACGACTTGCACGAACACGTGTTGGCATTGCGCGAACAATTCGAATTCGGCTTGAGCTGGCTTCGCCCGTTCTACCTCTACGGTCCAGGACAGGCGCCAACATCGCTCTACTCGCAATTGCGCGGCGCGGTTGCGTCCGGCGCTGAAAGCTTCGACATGTCGGCCGGTAGCCAGATCCGCGACTTCCTCGCCATTGAGGTCGCCGCAGCGCACATCGCTGCCTTGGTGGTTGATCACGCGGACGCCGGTGTCGTCAATGTCTGCAGTGGAAGGCCAACGACAGTGCTCGACATCGCACGTAGCTGGCTGGACGACTGGAAATCCAACATCGTGTTGAATCTCGGCGCGTTTCCCTGCCCCGACTACGAGCCGCCTGCCTTCTGGGGCAGTTCGCGTCGACTCCATTCACTGCTGGGTCTGACATGAGCACACGACAATTGCTGCGCCTGGAAGGAATTCCGGCCTATCAGAACAAGATGTTCGCGAGCGAAACGGCAGCCCGTGGATGCCCACGTGGGGACCTCGTGCTGGTGCAGGATGAGAGCAGCGGCCTTGTCTTCAACCGCGCATTTGATCCCGAGAAGATCCACTACGACGATAGCTACCAGAACGAGCAGGGTCATTCGCCAGCGTTCAGGGCGCACGTAGCACAGGTTCTCGACCTGGTCGGCCGCCACTTCGGCGGGCTCAGCATCCTTGAAATCGGTTGCGGCAAGGGCGCGTTTCTCGAACTCATGCTCGCTGCAGGGCATGACGCGCGCGGGATCGATCCGGCTTACGAAGGTGATTCTGAAAACATCATCCGCCGTCACTTCGAGCCTGCTCTGGGCATCCGTGGCGACGCCATCGTGATGCGCCATGTGCTCGAGCACATTTCTTCGCCAACGGATTTCCTCGCATCGCTACGCGTAGCCAATGGCGGTCGTGGCCGAATCTATATCGAAGTGCCTTGCCTGGAATGGATCCTGCGAAACAATGCCTGGTTCGATGTGTTCTATGAACATGTGAATTATTTTCGCCTGGAAGATTTTTCGCGCATGTTCGATCGCGTGCTCGATTCGGGGACGCTGTTCGGCGGCCAGTACATCTACGTGATTGCGGAACTGGACTCGTTGCGCGATCCCGCCACGACACCCGCTTCGATTCGCCCGGCAACGATGTCAGTCGATTTCTTTGGCAGTCTCGACCGCTGTGCGCAGATTGCACGCAGCCACACGTGTAGCGCGGTCTGGGGCGCTGCTGCGAAAGGCGTGATGTTCGCCCATCACATGCAGGCGCGCGGGGTGGATCTGCGCCTGGCGATCGATATCAATCCGGCCAAGCAACGGCATTTTCTCGGCGGCAGTGGCTTGCAGGTTCTGCCTGCCGATGAGGCGCTCGCCGATCTCGGCAGCAAGCCCACCGTTTTTGTGATGAACTCCAACTATCTGTCCGAGATCCAGACGATGGCCGGTCCGGGTCCGACCTATGTAGCGGTGGATAAAACATGAGCGCATTTGAGGAAGAAACCCGTGAGCGGCTGCGCAACGTGCACGCCAATTCGCGGCTGTTGAGTGACGCGCGCGCTTTCACCGAATCCTCCGTCGCGGCGCGGTACTCGTACAACTTCCTCTGGCAGGGCCGCCCGATCATCCAGTACCCGCAAGACATGGTGGCGATGCAGGAACTGGTGTGGGCGACGCGTCCTGACCTGATTATCGAGACCGGCATTGCGCATGGGGGCTCGCTGGTGCTGAGCGCATCGCTGCTCACCATGCTCGACTATGCGGACGCCGCGACGAATGGCCAACTGCTTGATCCGCGCGCTCCACGACGTCGTGTTCTGGGTATCGACATCGACATCCGCGAACACAATCGCGAGGCGATCCTGGCGCATCCGCTGGCCGGCCGCATCGACATGCTGCAGGGTTCGTCAATCGATCCGGACATCATCGCGCAGGTTGCCGAAATCGCGCGCGGGTTCGAGCGCGTGATGGTCTGCCTCGACTCCAACCACACGCATGACCACGTCCTGGCGGAACTTCAGGCCTACGCACCATTGGTCTCGCCCGGCGGCTACTGCGTGGTGTTCGACACAGTCATCGAGGAATTGCCGAACGGAGCCTGTCCGGATCGCCCCTGGGATATCGGCAACAATCCGCGCACCGCCGTGAAAGCCTATCTCGCGACACATGCGGAATTCCTCGTCGATGAGGATATCGAGGCGAAGTTGCTCATCACGGTCGCGCCGGGAGGTTACCTGCGTCGTTTGAATCCTGCGTGACGGGGGCTTTGCCTCAGAACCAGGATCAGTCAGCGCGCCGATAGGTCAGCGCGGTGATCTGCTCTGAAATCAATCCGATGAGAAACACGATCACGGCGGCGCTGAGAAGCAACGCGCTCATGTTGGTGAAGCGGTGCTGGGTCACGAACGTGTAGGCGTATTCGCCAAGACCGAGCAACAGGAACAGCACGCTGGTCGGCACAAACAGCTTCAGTGGCGAATACAGCGTCGCAATCTTGAAGATGATCAGCAGGAAACGCAGGCCATCGCGCACCGGGCGGATGTGACTTTTGCCGATGCGTTTCGCGACTGGAATCGGTTCATAGGCGATCGCATACGCGCTTCGAAAGAAGGCCATCGTGCACGTGGTCGGATAGGAAAAACCGTTCGGCAACAGGTGCAGGAATTCGCGGAACTTGTCGGCGCGCACGGCGCGAAATCCCGAGGTCAGGTCCTTGACCTCGAAACCGGTCATGTGGCTGGCGAGCCAGTTATAGATCGCATTCGCGATGCCGCGGCTGACACCGGCCTGACCGGACCAGTCGCGCGCGCCAACGACCATGTCCATGCCCTGGTCCAGACGCTGCAGCAGCCGGTCGATCAGCACGGGTGCGTGTTGGCCATCGGCATCCATGAAGACCAGGATGTCGCCGCCCGCCGCCCGCGTACCCCGCTTGATCGCGGCGCCGTTACCCATGGAGTAGGGTTGGCTGACGACGCGCACGCCGTTTTCAATGCACAGACTGGCCGTATTGTCGGTCGATCCATCATCGACAACGATGATCTCCGCATCCGGTTGGGCCTGCCTGAGCAGGGGCAGCAGCTCGGCCAGCGCCGCTGCTTCGTTTTTTGCCGGCAGGATGATGCTGAGCATGAACTTCCCGATCTTCGTTGATCGCGCCGGACAACCAGCGTCCGCAACGAGCAGTCGTCACGGACACAATTCTTGTTCTTCGACGCCCTCTTTCCTGTTCCAGCCCTATATGCTCACCGTCAGCCCGGTCACTGGTTAACCTGGACGAGGCGTCCGAGTAGTCTTCGCTGAAGGCGAACAATCAGAAAAGAATGCGTACTGCATCGCCATACTGCCTGCGGGGAGTTCTTTCGGCAATGTATTTGGGGTAGATTCAGCTATAGATACGAGGCCTTACGCGGCATTCTTATGGCAACACAGATGAATACACCGCCGCTCAGTGGCGTTTCCGGCATTGCCAAACGGCTGGTGACGGAGGGCGTGCTGAGCGAAAACGACGCGCGCAAGGCCGCCGAAGACGCGGCGCGTCAGAAAATCCCGATCGGGGCCTGGCTTACCGAGAACGGGCTGGTGTCCAGTCGGCAGATCGCGATGGCGTCGTCGGCCGAGTTCGGCATGCCGGTACTGGATGTCGAGGCACTCGATTCGGCTCAGCTTCCGATGAAGCTGGTCCGTGAGGATCTGATCACGAAGCACAAGGCCTTGCCGCTGTTCAAGCGCGGCAATCGCCTGTTCGTCGGCGTCTCCGATCCGACCAACTTGCGCGCGCTGGACGAGATCAAGTTCCAGTCGAACCACATCATCGAGCCGATCCTCGTCGACGAAGGACAGCTCGACCGCGCGATCGAACTGGCGCTGACATCGAACTCGAACAACATCACCGATCTGGGCGATACCGAGGGCTTGGAGAACCTTGATCTCGGCGCCATCGATGACGACGGTGAATCCACCGGTGTCGATGCCAGCGGCGCCGATGATGCTCCCGTGGTGAAGTTCATCAACAAGGTGTTGATTGACGCGATCAAACGCGGCGCATCGGATATCCATTTCGAACCTTACGAGACTGCTTATCGCGTGCGTTTCCGCATGGATGGCATGCTGCGCGCGGTCGCCTCGCCGCCGTCAAAGCTGAGTCCGCGCATCTCTTCGCGTCTCAAGGTCATGAGCGGTCTCGACATCGCCGAGAAGCGCGTGCCGCAGGACGGCCGTATCAAGCTGAATCTGTCGAAGACCAAGGCGATCGACTTTCGCGTCAGCACCTGCCCTACCCTGTTTGGCGAGAAGATCGTGTTGCGTATCCTCGATGCTTCGGCCGCCAAGATGGGCATCGAGAAGCTCGGCTACGAGGACGACCAGAAGAAACTGTTTCTCGATGCGATCGAGAAGCCATACGGCATGGTGCTCGTCACCGGGCCTACCGGCTCCGGCAAGACGGTTTCGCTTTACACGGCCCTGAATATTCTCAACACAGAAGGTCGCAACATATCCACGGTCGAGGATCCGGTCGAAATCCGACTGCCTGGCGTGAACCAGGTACAGCAGAACGTGAAGCGCGGCATGACCTTTGCCGCAGCGCTGCGCTCCTTCCTGCGCCAGGATCCGGACGTGATCATGGTCGGCGAAATCCGCGATCTGGAAACCGCCGAGATCGCCATCAAGGCGGCGCAGACCGGCCACATGGTGTTGTCGACGCTGCATACAAACGACGCGTCGCAAACCATTTCGCGCCTGATGAACATGGGCATTGCGCCCTACAACATCACTTCCTCGGTCACCCTGGTCATCGCGCAACGTCTCGCGCGTCGGCTGCACGATTGCAAGAAACCGTTGCAGCTGCCGCCAGCCGCGTTGCTGGCCGAGGGCTTCACGCAAGCGGAAATCGATGCCGGCTTGCAGATTTATGAAGCAGCGGGTTGTTCCGGCTGCAATGAAGGGTATAAAGGTCGTACGGGTATCTATCAGGTCATGCCGCTCAACGAGGCCATCCAGAAGATCATCCTCGCCGGCGGCAGCGCCATGCAGATTGCCGAGCAGGCAAAGAAGGACGGCATCCGCGACTTGCGCGCGTCCGCGCTGCTAAAGGCAAAACAAGGCGTTTTGGGCCTTGCCGAAATCAACCGCGTCACGAAGGACTAACCATGGCTACCGCAACTGCCGTCAAAGCTGCCAACGCCGCGACCGCTGCCCGAGCGAAACTCGGCAAGGAACGCGCGAAACTCAGTGAGATGACGACCTTCACCTGGGTCGGTCTCGACAAACGTGGCGTAAAGATCAAGGGTGAGTCAGTCAGCAAGAACGCGGGCCTGGTCAAGGCCGGCCTGCGCGCACAGGGCATCAACCCACAGGTGGTCAAGCCGAAAGGAAAGCCGCTGTTTGGCTCGGCAGGCAAGAAGATCAGCGGTCGCGATGTGGCTGTATTCAGCCGCCAGCTCGCCACCATGATGGCTGCCGGCGTGCCCATGGTGCAGGGCTTCGAGATCGTCGCAGGCGGGCAAAGCAACCCGCGCATGAAGACGATGCTCACCGACATCAAGACCGATATCGAAGGCGGGTCCGCACTCAACGAGGCGCTGGGCAAATATCCGATCCAGTTCGACGAACTGTTCGTGAACCTGGTGAAGGCGGGTGAAAGCGCCGGCGTGCTCGACACCGTGCTCGACACGATCGCGACGTACAAGGAAAACATCGAGAACATCAAGGGCAAGATCAAGAAAGCGATGTTCTATCCGGCGGCCGTATTGTCGGTTGCTGTGCTGGTGTCCTGCGTCCTGCTGATTTTCGTGATTCCGCAATTTGAAGCCGTGTTCAAGAATTTCGGTGCCGATCTGCCAGCGTTCACCCAGATGCTGGTGAACATGTCGCGCTTCATGGTCTCGTACTGGTGGATGATCCTCGGCATCTTCATCGGCGTCGTGTTCGCCATCATGTTCCTGTACAAGCGCTCCGAGCGATTCCAGCATCTGGTCGGCCGCACGCTACTGAAGATTCCGGTCATCGGCCTGATCCTGCGTCAGTCTGCAATCGCGCGTTATGCGCGCACCCTCGGCGTGACATTCCGCGCCGGCGTGCCGTTGGTCGAGGCATTGGATTCGGTCGCCAACGCAACCGGCAGCGTGGTCTATAACGACGCGGTCAAACGCATCCGTGAGGACGTCTCGGTCGGCCATCAGTTGCAGCTCGCGATGCGTCAGACCAGCCTGTTCCCGAACATGGTTGTGCAGATGGTTGCGATCGGCGAAGAGGCGGGCGCACTCGACAAGATGCTGTTCAAGGTCGCGGAGTTCTATGAGACCGAGGTCAACAATGCGGTCGACGCGCTGTCAAGTCTGCTCGAACCTCTGATCATGGTGATCATCGGCGTGGTTGTCGGCGGCATGGTCGTCGGCATGTACCTGCCGATCTTCAAGCTGGGTGCCGTCGTCGGTTGATTATCACTTTGGTCCCGTGGATGCGGCGGCAGCCGCGATGCTCCTGGCGACGAACCAGGAAAAAGAGCATCGCGGCTGCCGCCGCTCCAACGAAAGCGAGCCGATGACCGAACTCGATTGGCTGCGTGACTCGCCTCTGTTGATTGCGCTGACGGCGGGCCTGGGGCTTCTGGTCGGAAGCTTCCTCAACGTCGTGATCCTGCGCCTGCCGCGGCGCCTCGAACACGACTGGAAAAGCCAGGCACGCGACCTGCTCGCCCAGGACGTCGTAATCGACGAACCGGAGCCGATGGCAGCGCCGCCGGATCTGGTTTTTACCGGCTCGCATTGCCCGCAGTGCAAGCACGCGCTTTCCGCGTTCGACAATATTCCCGTTCTCAGCTGGCTCGCACTGGGTGGCCGCTGTCGCTACTGCAAGACGCGCATTTCCTGGCAATACCCGCTGGTTGAATTGCTCACTGCACTTGCCTCCGCTGCGATCGCATGGAAGTTCGGGTTTGGCTGGCCTCTGGCGGCGGGGCTTGTTTTTACCTGGATCCTGATTGCCGCATCAGGTATCGATGCACGTACCCAGCTGCTGCCGGACCAGCTCACCTTGCCATTGCTCTGGCTCGGTTTGCTGATTGCGCTGGTGCCGCTGTTCGTGACTCCGTCTGCGGCGATCGTTGGCGCGGCCGTTGGCTACCTGAGTCTGTGGTCCGTGTTTTGGCTGTTCAAACTCGCCACCGGCAAGGAAGGCATGGGCTATGGCGACTTCAAGCTGCTCGGCGCACTCGGTGCATGGATGGGGACCTTCGCCTTGCTTCCGATTGTCCTCCTCTCCTCCTTGATCGGTGCCTTGGTCGGCGGCAGCGCACTCGCGTTGCAGGGCCGTGATCGCAGTACGCCGATTCCGTTCGGCCCTTTCATCGCCGCAGCGGGCTGGACCTGGTTCGTGTTCGGCGACTGGCTTGGGGCATTCTATGAAAGACTATTCGGTCTGGCTTGACGGGCGCACCCGCTTTCGGGTTTTCGCGCCTCCTCCGATGACGCCGCCGTACTGACGACATGCCCGCATCAGCGTTCACCGTAGCCCTCACAGGCGGTATCGCGAGCGGCAAATCGGCCGTCGCCGAGCGCTTCGCTGCACTGGGCGCCAGCGTGATCGATGCGGACATCGTTGCGCGCGAACTGGTCGCGCCAGGCAGCCCTGCGCTCGCCGAGATCGTGGCTATCTTTGGCGCAGCCGCGCTCGATGCCAGCGGCAACCTCGACCGCCGGGCCATGCGCGCGCGCGTGTTCGCCGATTCCCACGCGCGCGCTCAACTGGACGCGATTCTGCATCCGCGCGTGCGCCGGCAATTGCGAGAACGTTCGATCACGGTCACAGGGCCGTACGCGCTCCTCGCGATCCCGTTGCTGGTCGAAAGCGGCCACTACGACTGGGTCGACCGCGTGTTGGTCGTGGACGTGCCACGCCAGCTTCAGCGCGCGCGCTTGCTGACGCGCGACGGCGTCACCGCGCAGCTGGCCGATGCAATGCTCGACGCGCAGGCCACGCGCGAACAGCGCCTTGCTCGCGCAGACGATGTCATCACGAATACGGGTTCGTTCGATGAACTCGATGTGCGCGTGTGCGCCCTGCACGAACGTTATCTGGTGCTTGCACGCGGACAGCGCAAGCGCTAATCGCTGCCCTGCGCAAATCGGTCTAAGTTTGCTCGGAAGGAACGCCCCAAAGTCCCCGGATCGCAGCGATTCCCTGCGCACCCGACATCTGCGCCGCGACGATATCATCGGATTCAAGGCCGCCGAGCGCATAGACCGGCAATGCTGCCTGTAGCGTGAGATCGGCAAAACGGTCCCAACCCAATGGCGCCGACTGCGGATGGTCTGGCGTTTCATAAACCGGGGAGAGCGTTGCGAAATCCGCACCAATGCGTATCGCATGCGCGATTTCAATTTCGTCATGGCAGGACACGCCGACCAGGCGATTGCGCGGTAGCGGCCGCTGCACGAGCGTCGCCGCAATGCGTGCCGGCAGATGCACGCCATCGAGACCAAGGACGCCTGCCAATCGCCAATCGCCGTTGATCAACAGCCGTGCGCCGTAGGTCTGGCAGAGATTGCGTGCACTGCGGGCGGTGCGCGCGAGCACATCGGTGGACCAGCCCGGCACGCGCAGCTGGATCAGGCGGACGCCTTTGCGGCACGCGCGCTCGATGCCTTGCATGAGGATGTCCGCATCGGCAGGTTTAAGCGCGGGGGTGATCAGGTAGCGGTCGGGCAAGCGCAGCGCGGTGATGACGGGTCGGTCAGCGGGCGGCATCTCGACGTGATCGAGTGCGTCGGGCTCGATCCAGGCCAGCCGCTGACCTTCATGCGGATGCGGTGTGCCCGAATACGTCGTGACCTGCCAGACATCGAGCAGGATGTCCTTGCCGGGATAGCGATGCGGTACGCCGATCAAGGGCCGCGCCGATTCAACGACGACGCCGATCTCTTCACGCAATTCGCGCGCGAGCGCATCGACGGGCGCTTCGCCGTCTTCGCACTTGCCGCCGGGGAATTCCCACAAGCCGGCGAGATGTTTACCCGACGGACGCTGGGCAAGCAGGACCCGACCACGCGGATCGCGCAACACGCCGGCAACCACATGAATCGACGCGCTCATCGAGTCGCGCCGCGCGGGTCAATCGATCTTGCCGTGGCACTGCTTGTATTTTTTTCCCGAACCGCAGGGACACGCATCGTTGCGGCCGACCTTTGGCGCGTCGCGTTGCACCGGCATCTGTTGCATCGGAAGCTGGCTACGGATTTGCCCATCGGCACCGGGTGGCGGTTCTCCTGCCGCGAAACCGTCCGTCTCGGCGTGCTGGAACTGCATTGCGCGCGCTTGCGTCTCGGCCTGGATACGCTGCTGCTCTTCCATCGCCTCGACTTCGCTTTCGCTGCGGATGCGGATGCGCGCGATCATCTGCACGATCTCGTGCTTGATCCGACCGAGCATACCCTCGAACAATTCGAATGCCTCGCGCTGGAATTCCTGCTTCGGCTGCTTCTGTGCATAGCCGCGCAGATAAATGCCCTGACGCAGGTAATCCATGCTGGAGAGGTGATCCTTCCAGCCATTGTCGAGCACGGTAAGCATCACATGC
This sequence comes from Dokdonella sp., assembly GCA_039919785.1. Lineage (GTDB taxonomy): Bacteria > Pseudomonadota > Gammaproteobacteria > Xanthomonadales > Rhodanobacteraceae > Dokdonella_A. The sequence goes on from JBDSFA010000054.1 coordinate 17,261, forward strand.
TTCTCGAGCCCGCGCATGACCTCGGAACCGATCATCGTCTCCTTCTCGCGGAACAGACGATCCACACCGGACTGGACATGTTCGAGGATCGCGTTCGCATCGGCTTCGTTCTGTTCATCGAGCCATTGCTTGAGATTCATCTGCAGACCGAACTCGGACGCAAGTTCGGCGTCGAGAGCGTTGAGATTCCAGCGCTCATCGACCGAGTCATGCGGAACGTAACGACGCACAAGATCGGTGACGACGTCTTGACGGATGTTCGCGACCGTCTCGGCCACGCTGTCGCTGTCGAGCAGTTCGTTGCGCTGCTGGTAGATCACCTTGCGCTGGTCGTTCGCGGTGTCATCAAATTCAAGCAGATGCTTGCGGATATCGAAGTTGTGCGCCTCAACCTTGCGCTGAGCCTTCTCGATCTGGCGACTGACCATGCGATCCTGGATCGCGTCGTCTTCCTTCATGCCGAACATGCGCATCAAGCGCGCAACGCCTTCGCCCATGAAGATGCGGATCAGGCTGTCTTCGAGCGACAGATAGAAACGGCTCGAACCTGCGTCACCCTGACGGCCGGAACGCCCGCGCAGCTGGTTGTCGATGCGGCGTGATTCGTGGCGTTCGGTGCCGACGATGCGCAGGCCTCCGAGCGCCAGCACTTCGTCGTGGCGCTTTTGCCATTCCGTCTTGATGACCGCGCGTTCGGCGTCGCTGACGTCTTCCGGCAGTGCATTCAATTCGGCTTCGAGACTGCCGCCGAGCACGATGTCGGTGCCACGGCCGGCCATGTTGGTTGCAATCGTGATCGAATTGGGGCGACCGGCCTGGGCGACGATATGCGCCTCGCGCTCGTGCTGCTTCGCGTTCAGCACTTCATGCGGCACGCCGCGCTTCTTCAACAGTTCCGACAGCAGTTCGGACATTTCGATCGACGCGGTGCCGACCAGCACCGGCTGGCCGCGCTCATGGCTGTCCTTGATGTCCTCGACAATCGCGTCGTACTTGGGGCCGGACTTGAGGAATATGACGTCGGCTTCGTCCTTGCGCACCATCGGACGATGGGTCGGAATGACCACGACTTCCAGATTGTAGATCGACTGGAATTCGTAGGCTTCAGTGTCCGCCGTGCCGGTCATGCCGGACAACTTCTTGTACATGCGGAACAGGTTCTGGAAGGTGATCGAGGCGAGCGTCTGGTTTTCGCGCTGAATCGGCACACCTTCCTTTGCCTCGACCGCCTGGTGCAGGCCATCGGACCAGCGTCGGCCCGCCAGCGTACGGCCGGTGAATTCGTCGACGATGATGACTTCGCCGTCTCGCACGATGTAATCCACATCGCGTTGGTAGATCGCGTTCGCACGCAGCGCGGCATTGAGGTGATGCACGATCGCAATGTGCTGCGAATCGTAGAGACCTTCTTCCTCACCGATGATGCCGTCGGCGCGGAAGAGATCTTCCGCATGCTGCATGCCCTCTTCCGAGAGATGCACCTGCTTCTGCTTTTCGTCGACCCAGAAGTCACCGGGTACCGGCGGCTCGGTGGGGCTCGGTTCCTTTGCCTGCCGCGTCAGGCGCGGGACGATGCGGTTGACCTTGACGTAGAGTTGCGGCGATTCGTCGGACGGACCGGAGATGATCAGCGGCGTGCGCGCTTCGTCGATCAGGATGGAATCGACTTCGTCGACGATCGCGTAGTTCAGACCGCGCTGGTAACGCTGATCCTTGCTCAACGTCATGTTGTCGCGCAGGTAATCAAAGCCGAATTCGTTGTTGGTGCCGTAGGTGATGTCGGCCGCATAAGCCGCGCGCTTGTCGCCGTGCTCCATGCCGGGCCAGACCACGCCGACACTCATGCCGAGGAACCCGTAGACCTTGCCCATCCACGCCGCGTCGCGCTTGGCGAGGTAGTCGTTGACGGTGACGACATGCACGCCCTTGCCTTCCAGCGCATTGAGGTAGACCGGTAGCGTACCCACCAATGTCTTGCCTTCGCCGGTGCGCATCTCGGCAATGCGTCCGCCGTGCAGGACCATGCCACCAATCAGCTGCACGTCGTAGTGGCGCAGACCCAGAACACGGCGCGCGGCTTCACGCACGACCGCGAACGCTTCGGGCAGCAGGCTATCGAGCGCGGCGCCGTCAGCCAGGCGCTGCCGGAACTCAGCGGTCTTCGCCTGCAGTTGCTCATCGGAGAGCGCCTGGTACTGCGGTTCGAACGCATTGATCTGCGCCACGGACTTGCCGAGCTGGCGCAACACGCGTTCATTGCGGCTGCCGAAAATGCGCGTCAGGAAGCTGTTGAGCATGGGTGGTCTTCGATTGGGAAACGTTTTATAGGTAAGC
>JBDSFA010000056.1:0-10235 GCA_039919785.1 Dokdonella sp.
GCCGCTTGCGCGAGCGCGGCTTCGTGATCTGGCTCGACGCCGACATCGACGCCCAGCTCTCGCGCCTCGAACGTGACCGCCAGCGTCCGCTGCTGCTTGCACCGGACCGGCGCGCGCGCCTCGAACATCTCGCGCTCGATCGCAATCCGCTGTATGCGGAAATCGCTGACTTGCGCATGCGCTCGTGCGGGGTCGGCAACAGCACCCATGTCGCACATGACCTGCTCGACCTGCTCGAAGCACGCTGGCGGCGCGGCAATGCGAACGTCGCCGCATGAGCATGACCACGGTTGACGTCATACTCGGGGAACGCAGCTACCCGATCTGGATCGGCGCCGGCCTGCTCGACGATGCCGATCGCTGGCGCGCCGCGATTCGCGGCAGCCATGTGCTCATCGTCACCAACACGACGATCGCGCCGCTGTATCTCGATCGTGTGCGTGCAGGCTTGCACGGATTCGCGCACGCGAGCCTGGTCCTGCCGGATGGCGAAGCCCACAAGACACTCGCGAACAGCGGCGCCGTGTTCGACGCCCTCGCGACGCTCGGCGCCACACGCAATGCAACCATCCTCGCACTCGGCGGCGGTGTCATCGGCGACCTCGCCGGCTTCGCCGCCGCGTGCTGGATGCGCGGAATCGATTTCGTGCAGATGCCGACAACGCTGCTCGCGATGGTCGACTCCTCCGTGGGCGGCAAGACCGGTGTGAACCTGCCCATTGGCAAGAATCTTGTTGGTGCGTTCCATCAGCCACGCGCGGTTATCGCCGACACCGAAACACTGGCGACCTTGCCCGATCGCCAATACCGCTCGGGCCTCGCCGAGGTCGTCAAATACGGCGCAATCGGCGATCTGGTTTTCTTCGAATGGCTGGAGCGAAACACCGCCACGCTGAATGCGCGTGACAGTGCGGCGCTGATCGAAGCGATTGCGAGCAGTTGCCGGCACAAAGCCGGCGTCGTCGCGCGCGACGAACACGAGCACGGCGAACGCGCCCTGCTCAACTTTGGCCACACCTTCGGACACGCACTCGAAACCGCAAGCGGCTACGGCACCCTGCTGCACGGCGAAGCCGTCGCGATCGGCATGGTGTTGGCGGCGCAGCTTTCCGCTGATCTGGACCGTGCGCCGCGCGCCGACACCGAACGTCTCGCCGACCTTCTCGCTGCACTCCATCTACCGGTGACGCTGCCGCGCAGTGATCCGGCCCATCTGCTCGCCCTGATGCGCCTGGACAAGAAGAATGTCGGCGACAGCCTGCGCCTGATTCTCTGGCGTGGCATCGGCAAGGCAGAGATGGTCGCGGATGTGGATACGCGAGCGATCAAAGCGGTGCTGAGCGAGTAGGCATTATTGCTCGTCGACGGTTGCACGATCGAGCCCATTCCTGAGGGAGCGGAGTAGAGACTCATCGTCACTGCCACACCATTTGAGCCACTGGAAAATTCATGCATCCCCACCTCGCCAACGATCTGGCCAACCTGCCCGAGTTGCTCAAGGCCGTGCAGGAGCACGCCGTCCAAGTGCTCGACGCAATCGACGACCGCGCCGCGGCGCGCGCTCCGACGAGCGTTGTGCCTGCGTCGCTGCCGGAAAACGGCGAAGGCCTCCGCGGTGCACTCGCACAGTTCGAGCAACGCTGGGCGCCCGGATTCTCCGGCAGCGCCGGGCCGCGCTATCTGGGCTTCGTCACCGGCGGCGCCACACCTGCCGCCGTCGCTGGCGACTGGCTCACCAGCACGTTCGACCAGAACCCGACAGCCGGCATTGACTCGTCCGCACCGGACCTCGAACGCGAGACGCTGACGTGGTTGCGTGACCTGTTCGGCATCGACAGCGCGCACGCTGGATGCTTCGTCAGCGGCGCGACCATGTCCAATTTCGTCGGCCTCGCCATCGCGCGCGAATGGCTCGGCGAGCGCCGCAGCATTTCGGTGGCGGATGCCGGCGTCGCGGCTCTTGGCCCGGTGCAGGTATTTTCAGGCGCACCGCATTCGAGCATCTACAAAGCTCTTTCGATGCTCGGCATCGGTCGCACCGCGGTACGCAAGGTCGCGTGCCTGCCGGAACGCGAAGCGATCGACCTTGTCGCGCTCGAACACGCACTCGCAGCGCTGGATGGACAAGCCGCGATCGTGGTCGCCAATGCAGGGACGGTGAATACGGTCGACTTCGACGACCTTGCGGCGATCGCCGCGCTGCGCGAGCGCTATCCGTTCTGGCTGCATGTCGATGCGGCGTTTGGTGCGTTTGCGGCGTTGTCGGGCGAAACCGCTCCCTTGGTCCGCGCGCTTTCCGCTGCAGATTCGATCTGCATCGACCTGCACAAATGGCTCAACGTGCCGTACGACAGCGCGGTGCAGTTCTCTCGTCGTCGCGACTTGCAGGTGCGCGTGTTCCAGAACGCGGCCGCCTACCTTGGACTGCCCGGTGAACAGCCGGATTTCGTGCATCTCACGCCGGAAAATTCGCGCCGCCTGCGTGCGTTGGCAACTTGGTTCGCACTCGCCGCATACGGTCGCGATGGCCATCGCGACATTGTCGAGCGTTGCAATATGCTCGCGCGCCGCTTAGGCGCAGGCATCATGCGCAGCGCGGATTTTCGCCTGCTCGCACCGGTACGCATGAATGTCGTCTGCTTCACCCTCGCGGAGAATCCGAGCGAGGCTCGCATGCAGGCGCTGGTGCGCGCAGTACGTGACAGCGGCGAAGCGTTCATCACCCCCACCGTGCATGCGGGTGTTTGGGGTTTGCGCGCTGCCTTCAGCAACTGGCGCACACGCGAGAACGATGCCGACCGCGCGCTCACTGCGCTGATCGCAGCAGGGCGCACGCTCGACACGCCGGACCGTTGAGGCGCACGGTTCCACTCGCAACGGGAACCTTTTGCCACCGGATCGCCCTCAGACTTTCGGCACAAGGCGAAGACCGCGCAAACGCGTACTGTTGAAACTGATCGTCGGGTGCAGGGACGCACAGTTGCCAGCCGTCACCAGCCTCGAACAATCCTGATTCCCCCATCACCGGCCTCTATAAGGACTCTCAATGAACTTCAGGAAAATCGGCCTCGCCCTTGCGTTGGGACTCAGTCTGGTCGGACCCGTCTGCGCCGGCAACCTCTATGAAAATTTTGATCGCGTGTTGCCCTCAGACTTCCGCGCCATGCTGCTCAAGGCCAAACACGCCTACGAAACCAAGCACTACGACGAAGCATTCACCGTTTTCCAGCGCACCGCGTGCGCCGGCGACAAGGAGAGTCAATCGGCACTTGGCCGCATGTATGTGTTGGGACAGGGCGTGGCGCGCGACGACCTGACCGGCTACGCGTGGCTCAAGGTCGCGGCCGAAGTACGCATGCGCGGCTACCAGGGGATCGTCGACAAAATGGAAAAGGCGATGACGCCGGAGCAGAAGCGCCTTGCCGATGCGGAAGCCGCCAAGCTGATCGAGAACTACAGCCTGCGCGCGACCAGGATGAGCTGCAACCTCACGGCTTCGCAGGGCGGCCACATCATGGACGGCGTGACGTGTGTGGCGCAGGACGATGGTCCGAATTTGTTGCTGAAGCGCTGCGTCGATGCGCTGCCGTCAGTAGGACACTGAGGCTGCTGCTGCGGAGCTGACTTTCCCTCACCCCGACCCTCTCCCCGGAGGGGAGAGGGAGACAAGCGATGGCCGCGCGAATGGGGATGTGGAGGCAGGCAATCCCCCTCCAGGCAGGGAGAGGGCGACAGGCTCTCCCTTTCAGCGGGGAGAACGGACCAATCCCCTCTCCCCTCCGGGGAGAGGGTCAGGGTGAGGGGAAGTCAGCTCCCGTGAGGGAAAGACCAACCATCCGAAGCCCACTCAGGCGAAAAACTGCTCCTGCGTTTTCGACCCACAGGGACGTGGGAAGTGTCCGCTGGCGTCTGGAACGCCAGCGGACCGGCATTCACGCCATCCCTGGCGCTCAGCCGAAAAACTGCTCCTGCGTTTTCGCCATTCACGCCATCCCTGGCGCTCAGAACTTGTGCGCTAGGCGGACGAACCAGGCCGCACCGTTGAGGCCGAACTGGACCGCTTCATAGCGGAATCCATTGTCGGTTTCGTTGGCATCCTGCCCAGTCGGGAACTTGTCGAGGATGTTCTGGCCACCGACCGTCAGCTTCGTGTCTTCGCTGAAGCTGTAGGTCACGCTGACATCGGCCGACGTCGCACTGCCGTAGTGCTGGTTCGGCACCGGCGGACCGGAGAACGTACCGAGCGTCATCGGACCGAAGTAGATGAGCTTCAAATCGGCGTCCCAGCTTCCGAGCGAATAGTCGAAGCCGACTGTCGCCTTCGAGCGCGGTGCACCGTCCTCGATGAACAAACGATCACGTTCGCCCAGCAGCGAATCCTCACGACCAATCAGTGACGTCGGCGTGTGCACCTTCTCAACCTTGGTGGTGCCGTGGTTGAACGCAAGGAAGGTCTGCAGGTGACCGCTTCCCAGATCCATGCCATGGCTGACCGTGAGGTCGATGCCCTGCGTGCGCGTGTCGACCGAGTTGACGAAGAACTGCGCCTCGCCGACGTTGAGCGCCTGCAGGATCGCGCCGATATCCGGATCGTCGCTCTCGAAACGACCGCTGAGCACGATGCGGTCCTTGATGTTGATGCGGTACGCATCCAGCGTCACCGAGGTGTTTTCAAACGGCTTCCAGGTGAATCCGAGCGTGCCGCTCGTTGATTTTTCTTCCTTCAGATCCGGAATGCCCGCGGCGCGCGCCAGCGCACCACCGTTCGGTGCGAGCACGACATCGACCGGCACGCCGCTGACGAAGTCGGTGAAGGTCGAGGAGAAGTAGCGTTGCTGCAATGACGGCGCACGGAAACCGGTGCTGACCGAGCCGCGCAGCAGGAACTGGTCGGTCACGCGAAACGCACCGGCAAGCTTGCCGATTGCGGTCGAACCAAAGTCGCTGTAGTGCTCGAAGCGCACGGCCTGGTCGGTCATGAAGCGATCCGTCCAGTTCGTCTCTACGTCGACATAACCGGCCACGCTGCTGCGACTCTTGTCGGTGGCATCGCCAGGCTGGAAGCCTGGAAAGCCCTGGCTGCCCGCGTTGCCGCCGCCCGGACCATCGACATCGTTGTAGGACCCCGGTTCGCCCGCGAAAATCTGATAGTTCTCGTGGCGGAACTCGCTGCCGAACGCGATGTTGGTGCCGTGCAGCCAGTTGTCGAAGAAGCGCGAGAAGTCGAGGTTCGTGGTCGCCTGGGTGAACGAAAAACCACCCGCGTTGAATTCGGTCGGGCTGATGCCGCTTCCGCCATTGGTCAGGTCGAGGTTGGCGATCGATGCATTGAGCGTATGCCGGATCGTGTCGATCAGCTTGTTGTAACCGAGCGTCTGCGATGCATCGACGTGCCAGCCATTCCAGGTCCACCACACACCGGCGGTGCCATGGCGATCCTGCACATAGGGATCGATGAACGGCACGAAGCCGTCCGGATACATGACTGCGGAATTGCGCGACGGAATATCGTCCGAACCAATGCCGCCGCGACCGAATGCGGCCGACGATGCATCGCGATTCTGGATGCCGCCATCAAAATAGAAATGTGCACCATCGCCGAACGGCAGGTCGCCATTGAGATAGAAGGTACCGTTCTTGACCGCGGTGTCGCCGATCGTGCGCGGATCGCCGGGATCCGATCGATCGGAACGACCGCGGTCGAGATACTCGCCGGTCAGCGCGATGATGCCGTCATTGCCGGCTGCAAAGCCGCAGTAACTCGACGCCAGCCAGTTCTCGCCATCGCCGCGCGAATACTGGCCGTAGCCGACGACGCCTTCGCAGCCCTTGCGGCGCTTGAGGGCGATGTTCATCACGCCGGCGATCGCGTCGGAACCGTACTGCGCAGCGGCGCCATCACGCAGAATTTCCACATGATCGATCGCAAGCAGCGGAATCGTGTTGAGGTCAGTGCCGGTATTGCCGCGGTTGCGCGCGCCAAACAGATTCACCAGCGCCGTCGAATGCAGGCGCTTGCCGTTGATCAGCACCAGGGTCTGGTCGGAACCCAGTCCACGCAATGCCGCCGAATCAACCGAATCGGCATTGTCGGCGCCGGTCTGGCGGCCCGAGGTAAACGAAGGCGCCGTGTACTGCAAGGTCTGCGCAAGATCGAATGAAGCGCCCTGCTCGGCCGCCTTGGTCATCGGCAACACGTCAACCGGCACCGGCGTCTCCGTATCCGAACCGCGATCGAAGCGACGCGAACCGAGCACCGTAATGCCTTCGAGCTCGGTTGCCTTATCGCCGCTCGTCGGCGCGGAATCCTGCGCCACCGCCGTACCCGCCCCCGCGAACGATCCCGCTAACCCCAACATGGCAGCCACCAGCGCTGCTTCCCTCTTCCGCGATGCGGTCATAGCCCTTCCCCGGTATAGATGTTTGGCTAGCTTAACGAATAAAACACAATGCGACACCAAAGCCGTGCCTTTGAAGTCGAGAACTGGATCGCAGGACACGGCCGGCGATGGCCAACGCGATGCCGCGGCGAGCCGAAATCGACGATCGCTAACGCCCGCTCCCGGTGCGAAGCTACAATCCCGCGTTCACATGCGCCTCTTCATGCAAACCCACCCCGCCGGCAGCGACGCGCCGCGCTACTACCAGATCGTCCTGCAGCAGGATCTGCTCGGCGGCTGGACGCTGTTCCGTGAGTGGGGGCAGCAAGGCAGCCGCGCGAGCAGCAAACGCGACATCTATCTGGAGCGCGACGCCGCGCTGAGCGCGTTCGAGCATGCGCGCGACGCGCAACTCAAGCGCGGCTTCCAGGTCATGTTCAGCCAGGGTTTCGACGGGCCCGGCACCGGCTAAGTGAATGCGAATTTTCGTCGACGACATTGCCCGAGCGCGGCAATGTCCACGACAGGCGCGCGTGACGGCAAACACTGCGATCCCCAAACCTCCATCTCCCACATTCTTTCTTCACCCATCGCCCACTATGTCCACACCCGCCACCGACCACCGTTTCCTGCGCGCTTTGCGACGCGAACCCGTCGACATGACGCCGATCTGGATCATGCGTCAGGCCGGCCGCTATCTGCCCGAGTACCGCGCCACGCGCGCACGCGCCGGAAGCTTCCTCGCGCTCGCGCAGACCCCCGAACTTGCGTGTGAAGTCACCCTGCAACCGCTGGCGCGCTTCGCACTGGATGCCGCGATCCTGTTTTCCGACATCCTCACGATTCCGGATGCGATGGGCTTGGGCCTGCACTTCGTCGATGGCGAAGGTCCTAAGCTGCGCCACCCGCTGCGCAGCAAGGCCGACATTGAAAAACTCGGCGTGCCCGATCCGGAAACCGACCTGCGCTACGTGATGGATGCAGTGCGCCTGATCCGTCGCGAACTCAACGACCGCGTTCCGCTGATTGGTTTTTCCGGCAGCCCGTGGACGCTCGCGTGCTACATGATCGAAGGCGAAGGCTCGTCGAATTTCTCGCGCGCGAAAGTACTCGCACTCGATGACCCGGCGACAATGCACCGCCTCCTCGACACGCTGGCGCAATCGGTCGCGAGCTACCTAGCCGCACAAGCCGCTGCCGGCGCGCAAGCGCTGATGGTGTTCGACACCTGGGGCGGCCTGCTCGCGCCACCCCAGTTCCGCGAATTCTCGCAGCGCTACCTCACCGACATCGTTGCTCGCGTGAAAGCCGATCCGATCGCAAGCAAGGTGCCGCTCACCTTGTTCTCCAAAGGTGCAAACGGCCACCTCGAAGCACTCGCCGACAGCGGCTGTGATGCACTCGGCGTCGACTGGACCATCGACATCGGCGACGCACGCACACGCGTCGGCCACCGCGTCGCACTGCAAGGCAACCTCGATCCCTCCATCCTCGCCGCATCACCCGACGCCATCCGCAACGAAGCGCGCAAGGTGCTCGACAGTTTCGGACCGCATCCCGGTCACGTCTTCAATCTTGGGCATGGCATCACGCCGGATATCAATCCCGAACACGTCGCCGTGCTGGTCGATGCCGTACATGATTTGAGTCGACGCGAAAGCTGAATCGCGCGCAACGTCCGACGTTGGAGTTATCTCTCTACAGATGCCAGCAGAGGTCGTGCGCAAGCCATCTGCACGACGTCCGAAACAAACCCGTTACACCCGCACTTTCGCTGTGGCAACTCATACACCCGCGACTCCGCCGGGTTGCACAGGAGTCTGCTGGTCGCCGCAGGCCGGCGCTGTCAGCGAAGTGCTTCTATAAACTATTGGGTGAGGAGTTCTTGCACGCTCCTGCAAAATAGTGCCGAACTATTCGTCCAAGCTGACCGCTAACGCGGCGGCTTACCTCTGGTGTTAGCGATCATGAAGCACTTGCCCACAATCCTAGTTGCACTTTTCCTATCTAGCTCCGCGGCGAATGTGGCGGCATGCGAACCAGCTCCCCCCAGTGCGCGAGGTTCGGATGCCATTTTCGTGGGGTACGTCACCGGTGAGCGCTGGCCCGATTTAGAAGCTGAGTACGCCGGCGGCGCGAAAGCGAGCACGATCGGAAACGCCAGGGGCTATCCAATGCTCCTGCTGCGCGTTGTGCAAACAGAGCGTCTGAAAGGCAATGCTCCCCACATCGTCGAAGCTGTTTCACCATGCGCCCTGCCCATCAAAGCGGGCGAGAGAGTGGTTGTTTCGCATAGCAGCGGAGGCTACGGGGTATATCCAGCAGCTATGGTTGGCGGTGAGCAAGCAATTCGCAAGGCCCTCCGTAAGAATCGCTAGTTAGTCGTCCAACGCGACCGCCGAGGGCCGTCGCTAAATCCAGCGTCCGGAGCGGTGCATTAACTCAGGCGTTATTCCTCACAGGCCAAGTCCATGAGCACCCTTGAGCTAAAGCTTCCCCCGCCAGCGTTAGCTCTATGCATCGCGTTTTTCATGTGGTGGTCGTCCTTTTTCGTGGGGCCGATCAATGTGCCGCTTGCTTATCGGCTGGGTCTTGCACTTGCAATCGCCACAATAGGCACCTGTATAGACGTCGTTGCAAAATTGGCGTTTGTTCGGCTCAACACTTCGGTCAACCCTCTGAGGCCAGAGACTGCATCGGTACTCGCCAGTGGTGGGCTCTATCGATTCACGCGCAATCCCATGTATTTTGGCCGCGCGTTGCAGCTACTGGGTTGGGCGACTTACTTGTGCAATGGCATTGCGTTGGGGCTGGTGTTATTTTTCGTTGCCTACATCACACGCTTCCAAATTCTTCCGGAGGAGCGAGCGCTGTCAGTTCGTTTTGGCAAAGAGTTTGCGGCATACCGAATGCATGTCCCACGATGGGTGTGAGGCATACGATTTCGTCCAAGCGGACGTGCAAAAAGCGTGCGCCGCTCCGAGCCAAAGGGGTCAGGTTCATTTGTCGCGCCGCCTCGCACGTCATGCGTACGAGCCGCACGTCGGTCTTTGTATGCGGCCTCTGGCCGCTGCTGCCCTACTCGTCGGCGCAACGATGATCGAGCATCGTCTTGGCGGCATGCTCCATCTTCTGCGCGTGCGCGTACTCAGCGTGTGTACCGGACCGGTGCTTGGAGGCGTTCGAGGGAAGTTCTACGCCGTCGTGGGCGAGCCACCCACAGGGAACGTGGGGAGCGCGTGCGGCCAGCTCTCGGCCGCGCAGGCCTTCCTTGCCAAGCAATGTCGGGAGCTGACTGAACACCGGCGCGACCGCACTGCGCAAGCGGCTGACGAAGTCCGCAATCGTGATGAAGCGCGGCTTCGCATCGCCGATCAGTGCAATGAACAGCACGTTGTCGCAGCACGCGCGTTCAATCATGCGTGAACTGACCATTCTCTTTGATTAGCTCAGCAGCACGGCGTGGAGAGGCACCGTCGGCGCATGCGATGACGCACCGTTGTCGTCATTGCAGCAGTGCGCATCGAACAGCGACAGGCCCAACGCGCCGACCACGCCGTGAACCGCACGCGCGAACGAACGCGGCACCAACTGCGCTTCCAAATCCACCGGCAGCAATCGCTGACTCATGTCCACTACCGTGTGTCGCACGATCGCAGACTCCCTTGATGGCCCCGCTTGTCGCGAGCAAGATCGCGGCCGATTTTTCTACAGCCTCGTTAGGCCTTGCAAAAGCGACGATCATCCATACAATGTACAGATGATCACGTTCGACTGGGATCCGTCTAAGGCCTTGGTCTCAAGAGTCAAGTGCAACACGTTTTGAGAAATCCACAAATTCCCTTGCCATCGCTT
>JBDSFA010000172.1:0-10266 GCA_039919785.1 Dokdonella sp.
GAGGCCAGAGGAATCAGCCAGACCCAGTAGCCGGGGCCGACCAGATGGTTGGTCGAGCGCCAGCGTTCGCCGCGCGGCGTGCAACGCGCTTGCCAGTCGTCATCGCTGCACCAGTCGTCGACCTTGATCCGTGCATCGACGCGAAACCAGACCGCGTTCGCCGAGTGGCCGGTCGGCGCGTCGAGGTCGAGCTTGCGTCGCAGCAGGCCGGCGCGACCGCTGGCGTCGACCAACCAACGTGCGCGCAGTATTTGTTCGTCGCCCCCGTAGCGGAACCGTACTACGTGATCCGTACCGCGATCCGCGAGATCGACGCCGAGCACGGTCGCCTCGTCGCTGAATTCGATCCCGTTTCGACGCGCTTCTTCGGCGAGGAATGCCTCGAACACGCCGCGGTCGATTTGCCAGGTCGGCGTTGGCAAAACTTTGCTCACGCCGAGTTCAGTCACTTCGCCGATGTCGCTGCGTGCGTCGGAAAAGAAGAAGCGGAAGCCGAATTTGCGAATTTGCTGCTCGTCGAGGTGCGCGCGCAGCCCGAGCGTGTGGGACAAATAGTGCGCGTTGATTTCGACCGAAGACTCGCCGACCTTGTGCGCGCCTGCGCGCGGCGGATGCGCACTGCGTTCGAGCACGCGGATCGACAGATCCGCGTAGCGCGTGCGTAGTTGCAGCGCGAGGCAGAGGCCGGCGAGGCCGCCGCCGAGTATCACCACATCCGCATTCGTCTCGTGCATGTCGATCCTGTCAGCTTGCCAACCGTGGCGATGCCACGGCCTTACTATGATCGCGCATCTGGCATCAGGCTGCTTGAACGTGTCGGCGCGGCGCCCAATATTCGGCATCCCTCGCCGGCTAGCGCGGTGCAGCCGCCTTGCGGCGCAGGTGCGGGCACCCTATCGCCTTGGTCACCAGTGTGGCCGCGATTGCCATCACCATCGTGAACCGTTCGTAGCCGATCACGCCTGCATCGAGGCCGGCCTTGATCACGACCAGTTCCACTAGCGCATGCGCATTCATCAGCGAACCGACCGCGAGCGATTCGCCGGTCGAGGCCGGCAATGTGTGCGCCGGCACTCGCGCAGAGTGTCTTGCCGATCGCCGGCGCGGCGAGAATGAGCAGCGGCGCCCCATTCGATATGGGTAGCGCCAGCACCCAGGCCAAGTTCGGCTTCGATCGGAATCAATTTTCTGCCCTCAAGCAGGTGGGAAGATTGCGCTGACCTTGTTTTGAAAGAGCGCTATCGCTGATCCAGCTCGTGGTGGATCAAGACAACGCATTGCGAAGCAAACAGCATTTTCGACCCCAACGAGATTTCTGTCGTGCCCATGCGTTCTAGGCTGTGGAACGTCTTTTTCGGCATCGGAATGTGGTCGGTCAGAAGGAAGCAGGGATTGCCTGCAAACACCTGCTCGCGAATCGGAGTGCCTTTTCTGTCCATTACAAACAACTGATGGTCGGCGGCCAGCTCCTGCACCAGCCGCTCGAAGCTCACCGTGCGCACCGTCACACCCGATTCGACCGGGCGCGTTTCTTCCTTGCCCATTCCTCTTGCAGCATCCAGCGCTTTCGCGATCTTGCCGAGCAGTGCGTGCTCGTCGAAGCCACCGATTTCGTGCATCGCGTTGGCGTCGAATCGAATCGTGCGCGAGAAATCCTGGGTGCTTTCCAGCACCAGGTAGACCGTCACGTCCGCACGATGCGATTGGGCGACGAAGATCGCGTTCATCAACATATGCGCCAGGATTTCGGTATGGGCTTCGCCACCAACGGACGCCAATAGCTTCTGGCTGTCCGTGGGCGCTGCCCGCGCTCGCAGTACAAAGGTTCTCATGGGCGTCGAAAGCAGGGGTTCGCGGAAAAGGGTTCAGGAAAAATGTCTGCCATCGCGCAGATGAATTGCTGACGATGGCGCATGACCTACGGCAATTGTCGCATGCCGTCCGTGTGGGGACGCTGGTTTGCATGGCCCGTGTTCGAAGTCACAAATTGTGGGGCATTGCCCAGCCTGTGGCTCTAGGCGCGAACAACCGCTTGCCCAGCTTTCGACAACGTTGCCGTATCGAAATGTTCGAAGTGGCGCGCACGGGAATTCCCGCGATTCCGTGCCACGTGCCGTGGAGACATAGATCAGGATCCGTCAACAGATGGCCGCATTCTTGAGGGGAAGCGTGCGCGAAAGCCACGGAATATGGCCGCGCGCGTGCACAGCAGTGTGCCGGGACGGTGCATGCCTCATCAATATTGTGGATATTCGGGCTCATGGAGACCGCCTATTGTGTCGCTCTTATGGGGCCGTGTTGGTGCCTCTACGACACCATCCGGCTCGCATTCGCGTCGATCTTCAGGGGTTTTTCCATGGCAATGAGAATCCATTCGGCTGTCCGCCAGTCGTCAATGCTGACGCTGGCGTTTGCCTGCCACGCTGCGTTGGCTGCAAACGTCAATCCTGATCTGGCCGCGCGCGCGGCGCACGAAGGCATCGTCGAAGCGTTGCTGGTGCTGCCGGACCAGGCGACGCCCATGCTAGCCCCGCTCGATGCGGACGCCGACTACAAAACACACCGACGCGCGCTTGTCGATGCTTTGCGGGCCCGGGCGGAAACACAGCAGGCGAACGTGCGCGAATGGTTGGACGCACGCGGCGTGACATACCGCGCGTACTGGATCTCGAATCTTCTCTGGGCACGCGTATCGGCGGCTGACCTTGCGGCGCTGGCAAGCCGCGACGATCTGAAGACAATTGAATCGAATCCGCATATTGCGCTGCACTTCGCGCCTGTCGAGAAGTCCGCGCAAATGCTTCCCAACCAGGTGGAATCCGTCAGTTGGGGCGTCGACATGATCCAGGCGCCACGTGTCTGGGCAGCCGGCTTCTCTGGCCAGGGAGTCGTGGTTGCGGGAAATGACTCCGGTTTCCAGTGGGATCACCCCGCGTTGAAAACGCACTACAGGGGCTGGAACGGCTCCCAAGCGCAGCATGATTACAATTGGCACGATGCCGTACATGCCGGCGCCACGGTCGACACCTGTGGACTCGACCTGCAAGTTCCATGTGATGCTGCCGGCCACGGCACGGGCACCGTGGGTATTGCTGCGGGCAGCGATGGCGGAAGCAACCAGATCGGGGTTGCTCCAGGTGCCCGATGGATGGGGTGCCGCAACATGGACGACTTCGGTGATGGCACTCCGCAGCGCTACATCGAGTGCATGCAGTGGCTGCTTGCGCCGACCAATCTCTCTGGTGCGAATCCAAACCCAGACCTCGCGCCCGATGTGATCAACAATTCCTGGGGTTGTTCTGTGGCTGAGGGTTGCACTGCCGGCAATGAACTCAAACCTGCAGTCGACAACCTCGTTGCAGGTGGCATCTTTTTCGTGGCAGCCGCGGCAAACGATGGCCCCGCGTGCGGAACGATTGCGTATGCGCCGGCGATCTATGATTCCGCTTTCGCTGTCGGCGCGACTGATGACTTTGATCGCGTTTCGTCATATTCGAGTCGTGGACCGGTCGCCGGTATTGCGAAAACGCGGCCAGATCTGGTTGCACCTGGCGATGCCATTCGCTCCGCTACCATCAATAGCGGATATGCCGTGGGGTACGGCACCAGCGCAGCAGCGCCGCATGCGGCTGGCGCGGCGGCTTTGCTGATGTCAGTCAACCCGGCGCTGAAGGGCCATCCAGAGCAGGTGGCCCAGTTTCTGCGCGGCTCGGCGGTAAGGAACTTCGTCTCCGACCCGTACAACACAGGATGCGGCGGCTTGACCATGGCAAACTGGCCCAACTTCCAGGCTGGATATGGACGACTCGATGCGTGGGCCGCGGTGGTCGCGGCCGATACCATTTTCAAGAACGGCGTCGATTGATTCCTGCCTCAATGCCAATATCGAATTCACATGACGGAGCGTTGACCGCGCTGCGCAAGTAATCGCTATTTGTCGTGCGCTGTTGGATGGATCCATCCCAAATTGTCGCTGGCTCGTTTTGTTTGTTTCCATTTGCAAAAATATTCCTTGGGGGAATGCCTTGACGATTCCACAAAAGTCACCTGGACCGAATGTTCGATCTCTGGCCGCAATCGGCCTGATGGTCGCCGGAGTCGGCCTGCTACTGCCGCACTCCACCGTGGCAGCGGATGGTCCTCAATCGACCATGGTGATGGCTGGAACGTGTTCGGCTACCGACGTACAGGCCGCGCTCGACGCCGCTGTCACGGCGGGAGGAACGGTTGTACTTCCAGCCGGAAGCTGCGATTGGGGATCGCAATCGGTAACGCTTCACATGTCGAATCATGGCGTATACCTGCGTGGTGCCGGCAAAGGCGCGGGAGGAACCGCCATCAAGCGCAGCAGCGCCGGATACGACACCTCTGCATTGACGTTCAACTGCGCCGGAGCCAGCGGAGGCGTGGAAATGTCGGATATAGCTTTTGTGGGCAATGCCCAGACAGGTGGCCTGGACGCGGGTGTGAGTCTTGTCAACAGTTGCCAGGATTTCAAGATTCACGACGCGAGCTTTACGAAGTTCGTGAAATCCGGCGTGGAGACCGTCGGCACGAACTCCAGGGGTGTGATTTACAAAAACGATTTCACCAACAATTACGACCCAGGCGCGCCCTCCGACGGTTACGGCTACGGTGTCGTGGTCTATGGGACCGACAGCGATCCCCGGCCCACACTCAGCCTCGGCGGCCCGCAGGCCGTGTTCATCGAGGACAACTACTTCAGACAGAACCGTCATTCCGTCGCTTCCAACCAGAATTCGCGGTATGTCGTGCGTTACAACGAATTCATCACGACTGATACAACCCGCAATACCGCGATGGTCGATGCACATGGAAAAGCCAGCAACATCAACCACGGTTCGCGCAGTTGGGAAGTCTACGAAAACACCCTGTACTTCGAAGGCGTGGACTATCAGGCCGATGGCATCTCGATGCGCGGCGGCGATGGCGTCGTCTTCAACAATATCCTGGGCGGCTCGAAAACGAGTGGATTGACGGTCGCGTATGTCTTGCAGTTGGTGACAGAGAACGGCTGCCCGCTCGGCGGCCAACCTTTCGTGGACGATCAGACGGAGAAAGCGTGGGTCTGGGGCAACACCTGGATGCAGACGGTTGCTGAACAAGGCGTCACGGTTCGCACTCCCTTCTCTGCAAGCCAGGACTGCAGACTGTATTTCAGGGAAGGGCAGGAGTACTTCTTGAACGCGCCGGCCAACTATGTGCCCTATGTCTACCCGCATCCGCTGCGGGGAGACACGATTTTCAAGAACGGCTTTGAGTGATTGGCTTGATGGAGGCGCGGGTCAGCTTGCGATTTCCGCAATGACCGCGTGTTTTCGAGGTCGTCCGATCTTCGTGGAGACGCGGCAACAGCGCGGACGAAGTCAGGGGTGATCCATGCACTCGAACTTTCGCCACGGAAACCAGGATAGCCATGCCACGTCTTCGCGATACGCATCACGAGATGCTGCTGCTTCGCACCCTGCTCCTGGCATTGCTCGCGAGCCTCTGCATCAGTTGCGGTTCCGGCCACGATTTTCCCGAACAGGTTGACGTCGAGCGCAGCATGAAATCGGGTTGTCGCCTGGTTTCAATGACAGGAATTGAAGCCGTTGCGGAGATCGGTGCGGATAAACAGGTCTTTGCCACACACTATGTGGCCGATTGCACGACCCATGACGGCTCCCCCTCCGAACGCATCGCTGGCGTGATCACTCTTCGCAAGCAAGCCGATTGGCTGGGGTTGAGGGCCGCATGGGTAGCGGGCAGCAACCGTGTCGCCGAACCGGAGCCGCCTGCAGCCCTGGCGAAGTCGATCGATGCGATCACATCGGCAGCAGCCGATACGATGTACTCCGATGGTCCCGGCTGCAACGCGCTGGTCAAACGCATCGCCGAGGAAATGGTGCCCTGCCTGCAGGCGATCAAGCCGGAAATGGGCGAACGTCTGCACGCCGCCATCAATACGTTCCGTCACAATCCTCGCTTGTCGGGCGGCTTACCCAATCGCGATGCCGTCCTGATGCGGATCGATGAGGAATGCGAATCGTATTGGCGCGGAATACTCTATCAACTCGACAGCAAGTCGCCGGAGGGCCAGTGCGTACAGGATCCTCACGGCGCTTGACTCTGACGGCCGGAACCTCGCGCATGGCGAGCGTGCCCCGGGCTTCTGATCGTGACTCACAGCGCGTCGGGTGGACCCGGCGTACGGCCGGCACATGCACAGCGAGCTCTGGCTTCGCGATCTGAAGTTGCATTGCTACGGGCAAGCCTTGGAAGACAATCGCACTCGCAAAGGTCCGCGCCTCTAGCTTGCTGTTGCTCAGTGCCACGCGCGCCACGGACCGCGTCCGTGTGTCGTCGCCCTAGCCGAATGGGGCCTATCTCCAAGAGTGGCGCCTCGATCAAGTGTTTGAGCCGGGGAGCGAGAGGCGGAGTGGAGATCCACGTTTCGTCACGATCGTGCGATTTGGCCACTATCGCTTGCGCGCGCCGGCTACATGCCTTTTGAAGGCTTTGGCACTTCGGGACAGTGCATCCTGCGGACGTGGCAGTGAACACGAACTCCGCTGTACGATCCGCTGCCCAACTTAGCCCAAAGCCCAAGTGGCGCCTCATGACAAGCTATCAGCAGCTCGCGTTCGTCAGTTCAGTGCTCGCCGGTTTTGCGTTCGCTTTTTACGGGACCTTGCTGGCATCTCCCGCGACACATCGCATCGCCAGCTGGGCGGCCTTTCTCGCGGTCTGCGCGAGTATCTGTTTCCTGATTGTCACCTTGGGTTCGACCTTCGCGGTGACGGCCGCTTCGCACTCAACCGCGCTTCCCGAAGCGATTCGGGCGCAGCAGGAACCCCTCACGAATTTGTTCCTTCTGGGGATCGTGCTGACGCTCATCAGTTTTGGCTTGGGTGGCTGGATGCGATCGCATAAGCTGGGAATCGCCACCACGTGTGTCGCATTGATGGGCGTCATCGCCGTGATCTGGGTCATGCGGCCTTTCATAGTCAGGTATTGAGCGGAGAAAAATCCATGCTCGTGTCGTATAGATCGCTGGCTCGTACGTGTGCGTGTCTGCTCGGCTTGGCCGCACTCAGCCAGGCTTGCGCAACCGACTTGCATGTCGATCCCATCGACATCGGTCAACCCTATCGAGAGGGCGACTACGCCTTCCTTGAGGCAGCCGTAGGATCGCGGAGCGCAGTTGCGCTGGGCGAATCGATCCACGTGACGCAGGAAATGCCGCTCGTGCGGGAGCGGGTTGTGCGGTATCTGCACGAACGCAAAGGGTTCGATGTACTTGCGCTGGAAGGTTCGCTGATCGACGCCTGGACCGCTCAGGAACATGTCTATGCGAACGGCAATCCCGGCGTTGCAGCCGCGCAGTTGTACACGCGTGAGGCGCTGTTCGGTCTGTGGCAGACCGCCCCGATGGAAGCGGTGATTACAGAAGCATTGAAACCGCAATCCGGCGCAGCTCCGATCTACCTGACCAGCTTCGATCTGCAGCCGGGCATGGCGCGGGCGTACGGGGGTTCCGCGGAAAAGAGCCTGGGTGCGTTTCTTGCGGCGGTGCATGCGCTGGATCCGAGTGTCAGCGATCAGAAGATTCGCGAATGGACCAGCAGCCTGAGTCCGTCGCTCGAATGCAAGAGTAGTCAGACGGACCCGCAGGCGTTGTCGGAACTCGAACATTGGATCGATGGGTCCGCATCGACGGTGGTCCGCGCTCGCCGGCCAGCGATGCATGCCGCCGCACTCAAACTGGTTCCCACGATGTTGCGCTATCGGTTGCAGCACTGCGGCGAATGGTTGGCTGCGAAAAAGTCCATGACGGTTTATCAGCAATCGCGCGATGCGCTCAATGCAAAACTCGCATTGGCACTGCTAGCCGATTTCAAGAAGGTGATCGTGTGGGCGCATCACAGTCATCTTCATTACAACTCGCTGGGCCAAGCGGTACCTTCAATGGGTCAGCACCTCCATCAAGCTCTAGGCGACCAGCTGTACACCATTGGCCTTTTTGCGCTGGATGGCGCCGCCATGGATACCTCGAAAGTCGATGCTGCCGACGGTCTGGCTGTGGTGACGGCCATGGCTGCAAAGCCGCTTCCGGATGACGCTCGCTTCAGCGTCGAACACGCGCTGGCTGGGTTATCCAATTCCGATTTCTTCGTCGACTTGAAGGCAGCGCCAGCGGCATGGGCGCAACCCGGATTCAGTCGTCTTGAGACATCCGGGCGTATGCCAACGGCACTTTCCAAAGACTTCGACGGAGCAATTTTTCTGCATCGGGTGCATGGCACTCCGCTCGATTTTCTTCCCCCATGGCTCAATCTGGCCATTGGTACAGCCGGGTGGATCTACCAACACATCATCCTGGCTGCCCTGATTGCTTTGCTGTTGGTTGGCGGGCTGGCACGCGGAGTCGTTCGATTCCTGCGCGGGCGTAGGCAGAAGCGACGCCAGTGACATCGAGGCGGATTGGTCCGGATTTCAGCCTGATTTGCTGGTGGAACCCGGATGCGGCCGGAGGCATGAAGCCTTGCGAGGATATTCAGGCAAACAAGGAGTTGTGGCAATGCGCGACCCAGCTTCGCAGGAGTGGGCACCCTTTGCAGCCATTGGATAAATCTATCAATGAAGTGATCCACTTCATGACTGAGCGCGGCTGGAAGTACAGTGCAAATGTCACCACCGGGTAGTGTGCCGCTCGGTTGTTGAAGCATTCGGTTGATTCAACCGCTGGCAAACCAGCGCCATCTTGGCGCGCATCGCCAAATTTTCGGCGAGTGAAGTACGCGGCCATGTGACGAAGTGGCCCCAGCCCGGCACCTGCGTGTCGGTGGATGCCGCTGACGTCGCGTTTGCGCAATGGGTGCCGACGGCCACGCCGTCGCTGTTCGTCGCGCTGAGCATGAAGTCTCCGGGCCCCAGCGGCGTGTCGGCTCGCGTGGAAATGCTGGTCAGCTGGCTGAAACCGGGCGCCTTGAGCGCCGCTTTCGACAGAGCAGCGGGAACGCCATCCACCCGCACCCAGGGACGGTCGAGCATGGCAGTGCGAATGATCAGGTGCAGTGTCGACAGCGTCAAAGAAAGAATGGGAAAGGGATTTCCTTGGCCAGGTCTGTTCGCGACCGTCTTCTTTTTTTGGGTTCGGCTTTTCCTTTCAGCCGCGATAAGATCGCGCGCCATTCCGCCAATCAACGTACGCGCAGATGCCTGCTGCACGAGTCTAGGTGCTCATGAACTTGCATCGCGGCGGTCGTTTGGACGAGGCCGAGTCGGGGTATCGCGAATGCCTGCATGACGGCGAGGTGGAAGCCGCTGCGCCTTTGGCGGCGTTGCTCCTTCAACAGGAACGTTATGGTGAAGCCGTCGAGTTGCTGGAGCCGCTCGCTCGTGCGGCACCCGATAGCGCAGAACTGGCCGTGAACTTGTCAGTCGGTTTGCGTCGCAGCGGTCGCGCCGAGGAAGCCTTGCAAGTCGGGCGGCGCGCATGTGCGCTGGCGCCGACGCAGCTCAGCGGCTGGAATGCACTGGGACTCGCCGCGCTTGAACTTGATCGCGCAGAGGAGGCCCTGGTCGCGTTCGAATCGGGCCTGCGTCTCGCGCCGGCTCATCCGGCGCTGGGCTTGCATCGCGCGCATGCGTTGCGGCGGCTCGGGCGCAATAGTGACGCCTTGTCGGCGTATACGCAGACCGTGCAGATCAGTCCCGATCTGGTCGACGGCTGGCGTGGTCTTGCCAGTACACAGGCTGCCCTGGATCAGGTGGACGAGGCCTTGCTCAGCAGAATGCGCGCGCTGGCGTTGGCACCGCGTAATCGCGAAGTCGCGTTCGAGCATGCAGTCGCGCTGATGCGGGCGAGCAAGGTCGTCGAGGCCATACTAGGGTTCGAGGCCGCGTTGCAGACGGATCCCGACGACGCGCAAGCCTGGGCGTGGCTCGGCCGCGCGCGACTCGGACAAGGCGATCTCCCGGCTGCGCGCGTGGAGTTCGAGCAAGCGCGCTCACACGACCCGCACGATTCGGTAATCGCGCATTTCCACATGGCGATCACCGGCACGTTGCCCGATGAGGTGGAAAGCGACTACATCCGATGCCTGTTTGACGACTTCGCCGATCGTTTCGATCACACGCTGGTGCAGCGGCTGGCGTACGGCACGCCCGCGCGTCTCGCACACTTCCTGCGGCAATCGAATGCCAATGTCGCCACATGCGTGCTGGATCTGGGCTGCGGTACAGGATTGATGGCGCAGG
>JBDSFA010000349.1:0-3199 GCA_039919785.1 Dokdonella sp.
CTGAGGCTGAGAAGATTCGAGCGCAATGCAACCTGCATGTGCAGCAACGCGTCGAAGCGGCGTCCGGCGAGCTGGTCACGCACGGCGCGAAAGCCGCTACGGCCGGCATGCTTGTCGAACACGATGAAGTCGATGTCGGGCAGATCACCGACCAGTTTGTGCTCAAGCTTGCCGATCAGCCAGGTCAGGCGGGTCTGCGGCCAATGTCGCTGTACGGTACGTACCAGCGGTACCACATGGGTGACGTCGCCGAGCGCCGAAGTGCGCAACAGGCAGAGCGAGGCGGGTTCGGTGCCCGATATTGCAGCTTGATCCATGCGGTGCTTGCTACCATCTGTGTTCTGTGGACGCACTTCGCGTCCGCGCGGGCCCGCAACTTGGCAGACGCATGATCGAGGCGCAAGTTCAATCGACGGCAAATGGCGCGATCGTGTTCGATCGTGCGCTCGGGGTCGTGCCCGATGCGGCCTGGTTCGAGCGCGAACATTGGGCCGCGCTCGGTCAGATGGATGCGCAGTCAGGTGGGCGAGGCGGCGTTGCGTTTGTGGAGACGCCGGTGGGTACCTGTGCGTTGCGCCACTATCATCGCGGTGGACTGGTGGCGCATGTCAGCTCGGATCGCTATCTGTGGACCGGTGTCGCGCGCACGCGAGCGTACCGCGAATTTCATCTGCTCGTGCGCCTCGCCAATGCCGGGCTGCCCGTATCTGCGCCGATCGCCGCACGCTATGTTCGCGATGGCTTGTGCTACCGCGCCGACCTGCTGACGCGGCGGATCGCGCCAGCGCGTACGCTTGCTGATCGGCTCGCTTCCAATGCACTGAACCCTGCGCTTGCGCAGGGAATTGGCCGCACCATTGCGCGTTTTCACACAGCCAATATCTGGCATGCGGATCTCAACGCACACAATATCCTCGTCGATGACGGCATCGCGGAAGGCGATCGCTCGGTCTGGCTCATCGACTTCGATCGTGGCCGCGTGCGCACGCCGAAGCTGGCCTGGCAACAGGCGAACCTGAAACGCTTGCGCCGATCGCTCGACAAGCTCGGTGCACGCCGCGTGGTGGATTTCGATGGCCAGTTCTGGCATCCGCTGCTCGCTGCGTACCACGATGCAATGTCGCGCAGCGCTGATTCGAGCGGCGCGCTTGGAGTTACGTCATGAACCTGGTGCTGCGCTTTCTCGGCGTCGGCAGTGCGCAGGCACCGTCGCTCGGCTCCGCCTGCGGTGTACTCGAACACGATGCGAAGCCGCTGCTGATGATCGACTGTGGTCCCGAAGCATTGTCGGCGTATCTGGATCGTTACGGCGAACCGCCGCGCGCGATCTACCTGACGCACACGCACATGGATCATGTGGGTGGTCTCGAACGGCTGTTCTACAAGATTTATTTCGACCAGCAATGGCGTGGCGGCGTCCGCCTGTATGCGCATGCAGCACTGATTCCGTTGCTGCAGGCGCGCATTGCCGACTATCCTGAAGTGCTGGCCGAGGGTGGCGCGAATTTCTGGGACGCGTTTGCATTGATCCCGGTATCGCGCGGGTTCTGGTGCGATGGCTTCTGGTTCGATGTGTTCGCGACCCGCCACCATGCGCCGCAGACGTCGTTCGGGCTCGCGTTGGCGGGCAGTTTCGTCTGGACCGGCGATACACGTCCGATACCGGAGATGCTGGCGGCGTATGCTGCACAAGGCGAACTTGTCGCGCATGACTGCGCGCTGCACGCCAATCCTTCGCACACCGGTCTTGAAGATCTCGAACGTGAATATCCATCTGAATTGCGCAGCCGTCTGATGCTGTACCACTACGCCAGCGAAGCCGACGCAGTGACGATGGAGTCGCACCGCTTTCGCGTCGCGCGGCGCGGCGATGCGCTGGTGCTGGGCGAACCGCGTTCGCATCTGCGCGCAGAGGTCGAGGTGGGCTGATGGGCGTGGAGATACCGATCACGTTTGATTCGGCGCCAGTCGCTGCGCCGCCACGCGACCAGCGCGGTCGCGTGCTGTCCGACTTGCGCATCTCGGTCGTCGATCGCTGCAACTTCCGCTGCCCGTACTGCATGCCGGAAGACCAGTACCCGCGCGACCACGAATTCCTGAGCAAGGCCGAACGTCTGCGCTTCGAGGAAATCGAACGCCTGGCCCGGATCTTTGCGAACCTCGGCGTGCACAAGCTGCGCCTGACCGGCGGCGAACCCTTGTTGCGGCGCGACTTGCCCGAACTCGTGCGCAAGCTGGCTGCGATCCCGGGCATCGACGATCTTGCATTGACGACCAACGGCAGCCTGCTCGCACCACTGGCGCAAACGCTGCGCGATGCGGGCCTGAAGCGGATCACGTTGAGCATCGATTCGATTCAGCCGGATACGTTCAAGGCGATGTCGGGCGGTCGTGGCGATATCGCGAACGTGCTCGAAGCGATTGCCGCCGCCGAACGCGCCGGATTTGCGCCGCTGAAGATCAACTGTGTGGTCATGCGTGGCAGCAACGATCACGAAGTACTCGACCTGATCGAGCATTTCCGCGGCAGTGGACACATCCTGCGCTTCATCGAATACATGGATGTCGGCACCTGCAACGACTGGAAGCGCGATCTTGTTTTGCCGAGTGCGCAACTGCGTGCGCAGATCGCCCAGCGTTGGCCGTTGCGCGAACTCGAAGCGAATTACGGCAGTGAAGTCGCGCGACGCTATGCTTTTTCAGACGGCGGCGGCGAGATCGGTTTCATCAGTTCGGTGACGGAACCGTTCTGCGGCGATTGTTCTCGCGCGCGCCTGTCGGCCGATGGCAAGCTCTACACCTGTTTGTTTGCGAACGCCGGTCACGATTTGCGCGGCCCGATGCGCGCGGGTGCGAGCAACGCGGAACTCACCGGCCTTATCCGTGCGGTATGGAATGCGCGTGATGACCGTTACAGTGAAATCCGCAGCGAAGCGACACTCGCCCAGCGCGAGCACGTGGAGATGTACGCGATCGGTGGATAGGCACGAACAGGTTGCCGCGAAGCACCGTTCGCCTCGCGCCCTGATGTAAGGTGCATGCGATCGGCCGGTGTGCAAATCGCATGCGGGGAGCAAGGGTCTCTTGTCATAGTACCCTGATGCGCTCGGAAGGGCATCGCGGCTGAAGCCGCTCCCACAGGCGGCGAGGCTTTTGTTTTGTGGGAGCGGCTTCAGTCGCGATCAGGCGGCGAAGCATT
>JBDSFA010000070.1:0-7352 GCA_039919785.1 Dokdonella sp.
CATCAGAAATTCTCCCACCCGCTCGGTCGCCTGCGCATCAAGCAAGGCTGGTTCCAGTTCGATGCAGAGGACTGGCGCGTGAGCCGCGTCGACGTTGTCATCGACATGAGCTCGGTTGACATGGGCGATGCGAAATGGAGCGCGACAGTCACCTCGGGTCCATGGCTCGACGCGGCGCGTTGGCCGACCGCGCATTTCAGCAGCCGCAGCGTGCAGCAAAAGGACGCGACGCATGGCGTGATCCATGGGGAGCTCGCGTTCCATGGCGAAACGAAGCCCGTCGACGTCGCATTCACCCTGAACCGGATCGCCAATGATCCGTATGCGTTCAAGCAAAAAGCCGGCTTTTCCGCCAGCGCAACCTTGCATCGCTTCGAATTCGGCATGACGCGCTTCAAGGATGTCGTCGGCGACGACATCGAGCTGCGCTTCGAGATCGAAGGCATCCGCGACGACAACGCGGCAACACTCACACCCGAGGATCACTGAGATGGCGTTGAAAAGCGATGCAACGCATTGGGGAAGCGTGGCCAAGGCGTTTCACTGGACCGTGGTGCTGCTGATCCTCGTGCAGGGAACGATCGGTCTGATCATGGTCGAGCTGCCGAAGAAGCCGAACGTGATTCCGATTTTCTCATTGCACAAGTCGATCGGTCTCACGATTTTCGCACTCGCGCTGCTGCGCCTGCTGTGGCGTGCATTCGATCGACGGCCCGAGGAACCGGCTTCGATGCCGCACGCGCAGGTCGTCGGCGCGCGCATCGGTCATGCGTTGTTGTACTCGTTGCTGTTCGCGATTCCGCTAGCGGGCTGGCTGGTCGATTCCTCGTCGAGTCTGCGGCCGCTGTTCTGGTGGGGGCTGGTGCAGATGCCCAGCCTCACCGGCGGCAAGGACGATGCGATCAAGGCGTGGGCCGAGCCCGCGCATGAATGGCTGTTCTGGCTGTTGATCGTCGTCGCCGCGGGCCACGCGGCTGCGGCGCTCGTTCATCATTTCCACAACCGCGATGACGTGTTGCGCCGTATGCTGCCTGGCCGCCGCGCCGCGTCGGGTCGCAGCCCCTGAATCCACGTTCCTGCAAGGAGTTGGTCCCATGTTGCGCACCCTGATCCTTGCTTCCCTGCTGCTGCCAGCGAGCGCGTTTGCGCGCGACTGGCAGGTCGACGCAGCGAAGAGTTCGCTCACCTTCAAATGCAGCTACCAGAAGGAAACATTCAACGGCTCGTTCAAGAAATTCGAATCGACCATCGCGTATGACGCGGCCGACCTGTCGAAATCGACGTTCGATGTGAGCGTGGATCTCGCCAGTGCCGATACAGGCAACGGTGATCGCGACGATTCGCTCAAGGGCGGCGACTTCTTCGCCACGGCAAAATTCCCGAAGGCGCATTTCGTGACAGCCTCGTTCGAGAAAGCGGCTGACGGCGGCATCGAAGCGAAAGGCAGCCTGACGATCCGCGACCAGACCCAGCCGGTGGTGCTGAAGGTGAAATTCGCCGAAAGCGGCAACGCGGCGACGCTCGATGTCGACACAACGCTCAAGCGCGCCGACTTCGGACTTGGCAATGGCAGCGACTGGTCCGACGTCGGTGCCGACGTGCCCGTTCATGGGCATCTCGCGCTGACGGCCAAATAGTCGTGTAGGAGCGGCTTCAGCCGCGATGCTCTTTCGCTGTCGAACCCCATACCACCCAACCCTCCCCTTGAAGGGGAGGGCTTTCAAGGATCGCGGCTTTGAAGTCCTCCCCTTCAAGGGGAGGATTTAGGTGGGGATGGTGTTTGGAACATCGCGACTGCCGCCGCCCCCACAAGGCAGTTGCTCCCACAGAGACAGCCGCTCCCACGGAACATCGAATGGAATCATTCCCACCGCTCTGGCAACGCCTTCGTGCACGCTTCTCGCGCGCAGGTGAGCCTGCGCGCGAGACGACGGCTTCAGGCGGCGATGCACACAACGCACAAGCGACCGAAAGCCTGCGCACCCTGCTCGACGATCGGCAAATTCCCGGCTCGATCCGTAGCGGTCTTGCGGCGGAATTTGCACGCCTCGAAGCGATGCTCGGCAAGCTTGAACGTGGCGAATTGCATATCGCGGTATTCGGCCGTGTCAGTGTCGGCAAGTCCGCGCTCGCAAACGCATTGCTCGGCGACGATGCCTTCGCCGTCGGCGTGTTGCATGGCACGACGCGCGAAGCCCATCAACGCAGCTGGCGTGAAGTTGCCGGCAGCGGCGTGCACCTGATCGACACGCCCGGTATCGACGAACTGGATGGCGAAGCACGCGAGAAGCTGGCGTTCGAAGTCGCGGGCGTCAGCGATCTGGTGATCTTCGTCGTCGACGGTGACATGACCCAGCGCGAACGCGATGCACTGCAGTTGCTCGCACGTACGGAGCGCCCGCTGCTGCTCGCCTTGAACAAGGCGGATCGCTACGGCGACGACGAGCGCGAGCGCCTGCTTGAACGCCTGCGCGAACACGCTGCCGGCATCGTGCGCGCAGACGATGTGGTGGCGATCAGCGCGCAGCCGTCGCCCTTGAAACGCCTGCGCATCGACACCGACGGCATCGAGCGCGCTGAGTTGGTCGAACGCATGCCCGACCTCGATGCGTTGCGCGAACGCCTTACGGCAGTGGTGGAACGCGAAGGCAAGACGCTCGCCGCACTCAACGCCAGCCTGTTCGCCGGCCGCCTGTCCGATCAAGTCGGCGTGCGCATTGCCGAGGCACGCCGCGAACTCGCGGCCACCGTAATTCAGCAGTACTGCATTGCCAAGAGCCTCGCCGTTGCCCTCAATCCGATCCCGGTTGCCGACCTGCTTGCTGCCGGTGCGCTCGATGCTGCGCTCGTCATGCACCTAGGTCGCGTCTACGGACTGCCATTGACGAAAACGGAAGCCGGCACGCTGATCGCAGTGATCTCGGCGCAACTGGCCGCCTTGATGGGCGCGATCTGGGGCGTGCACCTCGTCGCCTCCGCACTGAAGGGACTCAGTGCCGGCATGTCGACCATCGTCACTGCCGGCGCGCAAGGCGCACTCGCCTGGTACGCGACCGAACTGGTCGGCCGCGCCGCGGAGAAATACCTGATCGCCGGCAAATCCTGGGGTGAGAAAGGACCCAAGCGCGTGGTCACCGAAATCGTCGAAAGCCTTGATCGCGATTCGATCCTGCGCGAGGCGCGGGCAGAGATCCTGCGTCGCCTGCGCGCACGCTGAGTCGCGACACGTGGGCCCTGCTCACCCAGCTTTCCCTGCCTTTCGCGTATTCCACGGCGACGCCACCGATCGATCGGGTGGCAACCGAGCCCACGACGTTCGGCAACGCTGGTTCCAGGAATTCGGCTTCACGAAGGCGCTGCGCAGATCGATCCGACGGACAAAGCCGTATTGCCCGATGACCGGACCCTGACCGCCTGAGTCCGAGCGCCCGCCACGCCGCATGCGCGAAATCGTGAACTCGCTCACAATGCAACCGTGCGGCAGTCGGCGCCACCAGGCGCTGGCACCGTTGCATCATCGCGCAAGCCAACATTCCGGGACGTATTCTTGAAAATTCGCACGCTGGTTTCAATCGCCTTGTCGACGGCATTCGCGGCCGTCGGCATGGCAAGCGCTGCTAATGGCGACCTTGATCCGACGTTTGGCAGCGGCGGCATCGCGATGACGGGCGTCAGCGACGCAGCGTTTGCCCTCGGCGTGCCGCCGGTGGTCCAGTCGGACGGCAAGATCCTGCTCTGCGCGGGGCGCAGCAGCAATGGCGCGTCGGGTTCCGATTTTTTCGTCGCGCGCTTCAATGCGAATGGCACGCTTGACGCGAGCTTCAGCTTTGACGGCAAGGTCACCATCGATTTCGACGGCGGCAGCGGCAGCGACCAGTGCAATGCGGTAGCCGTGCAGAGCGACGGCAAAATCGTCGTCGCCGGCACCACCACCAACGGCGCCAACAACAGCGATTCTGGGATCGCCAGGCTCAATGCGGACGGCACCCTCGATCCCACGTTCGGTGCCGGCACGGGCAAGACCACCGTCGCATTCGATTTGGGCGGTACCAACGCCGACACCGGCGCCGGCCTCGCCATCCAGCCCGACGGAAAAATTGTCGTCGTCGGCTGGGCGAATACGGCTTCCCATGGCGACGACTTCGCAGTTGTGCGACTGCTTTCCGATGGCACGCGCGATTCGGCTTTCAATCTGACGGGACGCGTGTCGGTCGGCTTCAACTTGCCCGGCAGCGCGAGCATGAGCGATCAGGCGGACAGCGTGGCCATCGACAGCGCAGGGCGCGTCCTGATCGGCGGTATTGCGCAAAACAGCGGCAATGCGTCGAACGACGATTTTGCGGTCGTTCGCTTGCTGCCCAACGGGCAACTCGACGCGGATTTTGATGCCGATGGCCGTGCCACGCTGGCGTTCGATTTGGGCCTCACCGGCAACGACATCGCCTATCGCATGATTCTGCAGCGCGACGGCAAGATCGTGCTGGCCGGCTCCGCGGACAGCTCGTCATCGGTCACGGCGAACGATGACGTGGCGATAGGCCGCCTGTTACCGGACGGCTCACCCGATGCCAGCTTCGGTATCGGCGGAAAGACCGTGGTGCCTTTCGACCTCTTGGCAAATGGGAGTGACATCGCCTTTGGCGTGCTTGAGCAAGGCAATGGGAAGCTGGTGCTTGCCGGCGCTACCCAGTACGACGCTGCGTCCCACTTCCGTGGCGCGATAGCTCGTCTGAACCCTGACGGCAGCCTCGACAACCAGTTCGGCGTCTTGGGCAAGAAGGTCCTGGACTTTGGCTTCACCAACCCGAGCAACCAGCTCATGCTCGGCGTCGCCTTGCAGGGAACGCAAATCATTGCGTCCGGTTTGATTGTGGTTCCGGGAACC
The DNA here is from genome assembly GCA_039919785.1 of Dokdonella sp. GTDB lineage: Bacteria > Pseudomonadota > Gammaproteobacteria > Xanthomonadales > Rhodanobacteraceae > Dokdonella_A. The sequence goes on from JBDSFA010000070.1 coordinate 4,886, forward strand.
GGTGCGCAGGACAATATCGTGGTGCGCCTGCAGAACGATCTGATCTTCGCTGACGGCTACGAATAGCCGTTCATTCGGAACCCATGATGCACGCGCAGCTCGGAATCACTTGAGGGAAAGCAAATTCTTGTCGGATTACGGGAGGGTACTGTCATGATCATTCGATTCTCGCAAACTGTGGGCCTTGCGCTCGCATTCGTTTCCGGTTCCGCCATGGCACACGATGGCGATCTCGATCATGCCTTCGGTACCGAAGGCACGACCGCCATTGATTTCGGAGGCTCGGCGACAGCTTTGGGCCTTGCCATCGCACCGGACGGGAAAATCGTACTTGGCGGCTCCTACGATGGCGGTGTCGCTACCGGCAATGACTTCGCTGTCGCGCGCCTGACATACGACGGATTGCCGGATACGAGCTTCAGCTTCGATGGGAAGACCACGGTCGCCGTCGGCAGCGGCGCAGCAAATGACTCTTCGTTCAACACGATCGTACAGAGCGATGGCAAGATCGTCGTCATCGGCGAAGGGCCGGATACCGCTGTCGCGAACGACGATTCCGATTTCAAACTGGTGCGACTGAATCTCGACGGCACACTCGACACGACGTTCAGTGGCGACGGCAAGGCTTATGTCAACTTCGACCTCGGCATCAACAACCAGGACCGCGCTCTCGACGGCGTGCAGTTGGCCAATGGCAAGTTGATCGTTGTCGGCAGCGCGGAAGTAACCGGAGAAGGAACCGATTTCGCCATTGCTCGATTAAACGCGGACGGCAGCCGCGACACGAGTTTTGACGCGGACGGTCGCGTTACACTTCGTTTTGATCTCGACCCCATGTTCAAGCAGGAGATCGCTTCAAGCGTCGCGATCGACGCGTCCGGCAATATCCTGGTCGGTGGTGTCGCTGAAAAAGGCGCAGCCAACACCTTCGACTTCGCGATCGCCCGCCTTACGCCGAACGGTGTTCTCGATCCGAATTTCGGCGGGGACGGGCGCGTCACCATCGGCTTCGATCTCGGCGGAAATCTCGACGATGAGCTGCTGGAGCTCATCATCGCGCCGGATGGTTCGATTTTCGCGACCGGCGTCGCGACCGATAATGGCTACGATTTCGCGGTGGTCAAGCTGTTGCCGGATGGCACACCGGACTCGAGCTATGGCGCCAACGGCAAGGTGACGATACCGTTCGATCTGGGCGGCACCAACAGCGACACCTCGTATGGAGCTGCGCTGCAGGCCGATGGCAAGCTCGTGATCACCGGCCTGGTGCCGACATCGGCCACCGACATAGCGATCGGCCTTGCCCGGCTCGACACGCATGGTTTGCTCGATCCCAGCTTTGGCTTCGCGGGCAAGAAGGTGATCCCGATAGGCACTACGGCCGGTGCTTTGCGCTCGCGCATCCAGGACGGCTATCTCGTGTTCGGAGGCATCATTGGAGCGTCGCCGACGGTCGCGAATTATCTCGCCGGTCGCATCATCATCGACACGATCTTCGACAACGGTTTCGATTGAGGCGTTCCCGCGCGGTCTGCGCCCCGAAAGGTGCGTGCAGACCGCGCAGACGAACAACATGCGCACGCTCGCCAGCTGACGGAACAAGGCCGACCCTGCGATGATGGACCCCCGACGAAGGCCGCGCACGGTGCACGGTCTTTCACACGCGCGACCACAAAGGCGGCGCGCGGCACGCCAAGGAGTCCTGCATGTCCGATCACCACACCCTGCGCCGCGACGTCGGTCCCTTTGCGTTGATGCTCACCGGCCTCGGGTCGATCATCGGCTCCGGCTGGTTGTTCGGCGCATGGCGCGCGGCGGGTCTGGCCGGGCCAGGCGCGGTGTGGGCCTGGGTGATCGGTGCCGCGATCATCACGACCATCGCACTGACCTATGCCGAGCTTGGCGCGATGTTTCCCGAATCGGGCGGCATGGTGCGCTACAGCCACTATTCGCACGGTTCACTGGTCGGCTTCATCGGCGCCTGGGCCAACTGGATCGCGATTGTCTCGGTAATTCCGGTGGAAGCCGAAGCCTCGGTGCAGTACATGGCGTCATGGCCGTGGAAGTGGGCGCAGGACATGTATGTCCACATGCCGGATGGTCATGGCGAGCTCACCGTGATTGGACTCTCAATCGCAGCCGTGCTGGTCATCGTGTATTTCCTGATCTGTTTCTGGAGCGTGAAACTGTTCGCGCATTCCAACAGCGCGATCACCGTGTTCAAGCTGGTGGTGCCTGCGATGACGGGCATCGCGTTGATCGCGAGCGGCTTCCACACCGGCAATTTCTCGGTCGGCATCCACGGCGACGCGCACGTGATGGATTTCGCAGCGGTGCTTACAGCCGTCGCTACTGCCGGTATCGTTTTCAGCTTCAACGGATTTCAGAGCCCGGTGAACCTCGCTGGCGAAGCGCGCAATCCCGGCAAGAGCATTCCGTTCGCGGTGCTCGGCTCGATCGCATTGGC
>JBDSFA010000014.1:0-34684 GCA_039919785.1 Dokdonella sp.
CGTGGTCGGCTTTGCGCCGCTCAAACCCGCCGAGTTCGTGGTGATCCAGCTGCAGCAGATCGCCGGCGATATCCAGACCTGAGGAGGACGTCATGGCGCAATTCACCGTCAATGCGCAACGCTTCGATCCGTACAAGAATTTCAAGTTCCGCGTGAAGTGGGATGGCCGATACGTCGCGGGCGTCAGCAAGGTCGGCGGACTCAAGCGCACCACCGAGGTCGTCAAACATCGAGAGGGTGGCGATCCGAGTTCCAGCCGCAAGTCGCCCGGACGCACTGAGTATGAAGCGATTTCGATCGAGCGCGGCGTCACCCACGATCCAGAGTTCGAGGCGTGGGCCAGCAAGGTCTGGAACTTCGGCAGCGGTCTCGGAGCCGAGGTGTCGCTGAAAAGCTTTCGCAAGGACCTGATCATCGAGGTCTACAACGAGGCCGGTCAGCTTGCGCTCGCGTACAAGGTGTTCCGCTGCTGGGTGTCGGAGTATCAGTCGCTGCCCGACCTCGACGCGAACGCGAACGCGGTCGCGATACAGCACATCAAGCTCGAAAACGAGGGCTGGCAACGCGACGTCGAAGTCGCCGAGCCAACCGAACCGACGTTGGCCTGAGGCGCGCCTGAGCACAACCCCATGCGCACCCCGGATGCGAGCGGACTGCTGGATATGTGGGAACGCGGTTTAGATCTGGCCTCGCCACAGCGCTCGCTTGCCTTGTTGGCGCTTGCGCATCCAAACGCGCCGCGCGATGAATTGACTGCGTTGTCGCTCGGTCAGTGCGATGCGTTGCTGCTGTGCTTGCGCGAACGCTTGTTCGGCGCGCGGCTGGATTTCGTCGCGAGTTGTCCGGCTTGCGCCAGCGTCGTCGAGTCGACGCTCGATGTGGCCGGGCTGCAGCTGGACTTGCCATCGCCGTCGTTGCAGACACTACGCATGGACGAACGCAGCATCACCTTCCGCGTACCTACCCTCGGCGATCTGATCAGCTTGCCCGGCAATCCGGTCGAAGCGCGGCGTGTCCTCGTGTCACGTTGTCTGGCAAGTGCCGCTCCCGACAGCGATGCCGCGCAAACGACGAACGTGCTTTCGGCGCAGGCGATCGACGCGATCAGCACCGCAATGCGTGCGGCCGATCCAACTGCGATGGCCGACCTTGCGCTTGCATGTCCGGCCTGTGGCGAGCATTGGCAGGTTGGCCTCGATATCGCAACGTTCCTCTGGCGCGAGATCGACAGTTGGGCGCGGCGCACCTTGCGCGACGTGCATGCACTCGCGCGTGCATACGCGTGGAGCGAGCGTGACGTGCTCGCGCTCAGCCCCACGCGACGGCAGATGTATCTGGAGCTGAGTCGCGCATGAGCACGATCGACACCGGCCATCGCGGCGACTTTCTGGCGAACGTGATTGATCGCGCACAAGCGCGCGCGGCGGTTGTCGTGCCGCGACCGATGAGCCTGTTTGAAGAGAGCGCGACACAGATGCAGGTGGATCCTGTCGCCACCGAGGATTCCCATCCGTCGCGGTCGGCGTCCACTCAAGATGCAGATGCGGACGCCAGAGACTCGATCACTTTGCGCGCGCCCTCGCCGGATGCGCTGCGACGCCCTCCGCCAGCACGGCCCGACGGAGCAGCGTTGCCTGTGGCGGGGCCGCTGGAACCTATCCACGAAGCGGCCGTCGCCGGACCTGTGAGGCCGGCGCGGCGCACTGCGATGTCTGGCGAACGCGAAGACGAATCGGTGCGAGTGGACACGCCGATCGTGCCGTCGTTGTTTGTTCAGCAGGTGCCGATGCACGCGCCTGCACGCGCGTCGAACCCATCCGTGCCGACCGAAAGTTCCGTCTTGCCGACATCTGCCGCAGTGGACGCGCAGCGCGCTGAGGAAAACCGGTACGCAGCGAAGCCCAATCCACGCGCGCGTCTGTTCGATAAGCCCGACACCGATTTCGAATCCCCGCACGTCAACGCGCGTAATGAGGATGCAGCACGTTCGGCGAGCCTGCTGCCGAACCACGTGGTGGCCGCAACGTTCCGGGAACACGCAGGAAATGGTGGGGAACCACGACGCGAGCAGATGCAACAGCCCGCAGCCGCGGCGACCGTGACAATCAGCATCGGCCGCGTCGAAGTGCGTGCGACGCCCGCTGCTGCAACGCCATCGAACACGGGTGCCGGGACGGTACTCAAGCCGACGCGGCTCGACGAGTACCTCGAACGCAAGGAGCGCAAGCGGTGAGCAATTCATTGGCCATCGCGACGACGACGCTGACCCTGCAGCAGTTGCTGCAGGAGAAGATTCCGCAGCGTGACAGCCACCTGCCTGGATTCACGGTGACGACGCTTCCGCCCGACATCGCGCAGCGCGACACCAAGTCGGATCCGCGCCTCAACATCTTCCTGTACCAGACCACGGTCAACGCCGCCTGGCGCAATCTGGACGTGCCGAGCCAGACGCGCCAGGGCGAACTCGGACGGCCGCTGCTGGCACTCAATCTGCACTACCTGCTGACCGCGTATTGCGATGAAGCCGACCCTACGGGCATCAGCCACCGGGTCCTCGGTGGCGCGATGAGTGTGTTGCACGACTTTCCGCTGCTGGATCGCACGATCATCCGCGGGGTGCTCGCAAACAACGATCTCGCCGACCAGTTCGAGCGCGTGCGCGTTACCCCGCTGACGCTGCCGATGGATGAGATGTCCAAGCTGTGGACTGCGCTGCAGACCAACTATCGCGTTTCCGCCGGCTATGAAGTCAGCGTGCTGCTGATCGACAGTCAGCTCGCGTCGCGCGCGGCCTTGCCGGTACTCAAGCGCGGTGCTGATGCTCGGGGCCCGAGCGCGATCGCGACCAGCGCGCCATTGCTCGACTCGCTGCGCTATCCACGTGCACAACCGGCCGCGTGTCTGGGCGACGAGGTGGTGCTGGTTGGCTCGTCATTCGATCTGTCGAAGACGAGCCTGCGGTTCTCCACGCCACGCCTGACGCAAGCACTGACATTGGCGCCGCAGGCCGGTGACGCAGCGGGGGAGATCAAGTTCCAGCTGCCCGCGCTCAACGATGCGGTCGCAAGAACGACCTGGGTGCCCGGCTTGTATACCGTCGCTGCGGTGGTTGGTGCCGGCGACGACATCAAGCTCGTCAGCAACGAACTTGCGTTCGCGCTGGCGCCGGCAATCACAATCACGCCGACGATCATCACGCCGCCCGGCGCGCCCACAACGCGGGACGTCGCATTCGTGATTGCGGTCGTTCCGCAATGCCGTGAAGGCCAGCGCGTGTTGCTGGTGGTTGGTGACCGTCAGGTCGAAGCGGACAAGCCGGATCCACCACCGCCACCGCCCGATCCGACCCAGCCATACGAACCTGCCTTCACCGCAATAGACGTCGGTCGCGGCAGCACCTATACCGTGCGCCTGCGCGTCGATGGGATCGACAGCTTGCCGGTGCTCTACAGCGGTCTACCGGCGCTGCCGACCTTCGATCCGAACCAGCAGGTGACGGTCCCGTGAGCGCGTACGAGCAATGGCAGGCAGCGAACAACCGGCATCTCGCAGCGCAACTGGCAGACTTGCGGGATCGGCTCGAACGCCTCGCCGATGCAGGCGAGGCAGTCGCCCGAGTCGATGCAGCGACGCTGTCTGATGCGCAGCCGATCGCAGCGCCGCCGGTGTCGTGGTTGCGCAGATTCATGCCGCGAACACCGCCCGTGCCGATGCGCATCATGGACGAGCCCGCATCGAGCGCAGCGTCGATCTCGGCGCCGCAACCTGCGAGCGCCGCTGCGCCGGCGCAGGTGGTTGCGAGTGAGGATGCCGGCCTGCAGCCGGCGCTCGCGCTGCTGGCGCAGCGTCTTGGCCTCAACGCTTTCGAGCGCGACCTGCTGCTGTTGTGCGCCGCGATGGAACTCGACACGCGCATCGCGATGCTGTGTGCACGCGCGCAACACGATGCAGCGAAACCCTACCCGACTTTCGCCCTTGCAATGGCGCTGTTCGACGAACCGGTATGGGATGCGATGTCGCCGGAACGGCCGTTGCGCTACTGGCGTCTGATCGAGATCAATCAGCCCGCGATGCAGTCGCTGGTCGGCAGCGCCTTGCGTGTCGACGAACGCATCGTCAGCTATCTCAAGGGCGCGAACTACCTCGACGATCGGATCGCGCCATTGCTGAGCTTGTTGCCGATTGAAGCGGTCCACATGCCGCCTTCGCAGCAAGCGGCGAGTGACGCGATCGTGCAGTGCCTGCGCGCATCCGTCATGGGCAGCGCACCGATCGTGCAATTGCTGGGCGTGGATGGCGCGAGCAAGCAACTCGTTGCGCGCAGCGTGGCCGAAGAACTCGGTTTGCGTGTTTACCGTATCGGCGCGGAGGTAGTGCCGACGGCGCTCGCCGACCAGGAAACCCTGTTGCGTTTGTGGCAGCGCGAGTGCGCCTTGCTGCCGCTTGCGTTGTACGTCGAAGCGACGGACGTCGACCGTCTCGGTCCATCGGGGGCAGCGCTGCAGCGTGTGCTCGATCGCGCTGGCGGTCTGGTGTTCCTCGACGTGCGCGAGCCGTGGCCGCGCGTCGGTCGCGAGGCCTTGCCGGTGGACATCGCCAAACCGACGCCAGCCGAGCAGCGCGGCATCTGGGTCGATACGCTCGGTGACGGCCATGCTGATGCGGCGGCGCGCGTAGCCGTGCATTTCGATCTCGATGCGACCGCGATCCACAGTGCTGCGAGCGCCGCACTCGCGCTGACGCAGGGTGCATCGGAACAGTTGCCGGCGGTTTTGTGGACGCAGTGTCTTGCGCGCGCGAGGCCGGTCCTCGACCAGCTGGCACAACCGGTCGAGGCCAAGGCGCGTTGGGATGATCTCGAACTGCCGCCGGCCGAGAAAGCCCTGCTGCGGCAGATTGCCGACCAAGTCGAGCATCGCGGTACGGTCTATGACGATTGGGGTTTCCGCGCGCGCATGAATCGCGGCCTTGGCATCAGTGTGCTATTCGCGGGCGAGAGCGGCACCGGCAAGACGATGGCGGCGGAAGTCATCGCCAACGAACTGGGTTTGCTGCTGTACCGGATCGACTTGTCGGCGGTCGTCAACAAATATATCGGCGAGACCGAGAAGAACCTGCGGCGCCTGTTCGATGCAGCCGAATGCGGTGGTGCGATCCTGCTGTTCGACGAGGCAGATGCGCTCTTTGGCAAGCGCGGAGAAGTCAAAGACAGCCACGACCGCTACTCGAACATCGAAGTGAACTACCTGTTGCAGCGCATGGAAGCGTTCCGTGGTCTGGCGATCCTCGCGACCAACATGAAAAGCGCACTCGATCATGCTTTCCTGCGTCGGCTGCGCTTCATCGTCCGCTTCCCGTTTCCCGGCGTCCTCGAACGCGAGGCAATCTGGCGCAAGGCGCTGCCGGCGCAAATTGAAACCGGCGTGATCGACTACGCGCGACTGGCGCGTTTCAATATCACCGGTGCGAGCATTCACTCGATTGCACTGAATGCGGCGTTCCTTGCCGCGCGTGCTCAGCAGCCGCTCGGCATGTCGATGCTGCTCGACGCCACGCGCTGTGAATTGCGCAAGCTGGAGAAGCCGGTCAATGAAACCGACTTCCGCTGGCTCGACCGAGCGGAGGGCAGCGCATGAAGATCGATCTGCACATCGAGCGGTTGGTGCTCGACGGATTCGCCGCCAACGCGTTCGACGGTGATGCGGTACGCCGTGCCTTGAGCGTGGAACTGGCGCGGCTGCTGCAAGCGACGTCGTCGGGCATGACGAGTTCGGCGATTCCGCTGCTCAAGACCGCTGCTTTGCCGCTCGGTGCAACTGCAGGGGCGAATTCGCTGGGCACTGGCGTCGCACGCGCGTTGCATGGCGCACTCGATACCGCTCACACACCTGCACTGGTCACGCTAGGGAGAACGCCGCAATGAAAAGTGCGCAGAGCGTCCTCCCAAACCCCCGAACACCGGTGGTCCCCGCCACCGTGTTGCTGAGCACGAACCGGTTCCTGCAACGTCAATGCACGGCGTGCAACGGACGCGGCGGAACTGCCGAGACCTGCGAGTCTTGCGCGAAGGAGAAAATTCACCACGACGCCGACGCACCGGGCGTGACGGCATCGCGCTTTGGTCACGACTTCAGTTCCGTGCGTGTGCATGGCGCTGGCAGTGTGAGGATCAGTCAACCCGACGACCCGCTGGAGCGCGAAGCCGATCGGGTTGCGGCGCGCGTGGTAGGCGGTCAGGCGGTGCAAACGATTTCGAGCGTGGGGCGCGAATTGGCTACCTTGCGGCGGGAGCAGGCCGCTGCGGCACCGGCTTTGGCGACGCAAGAAATCGAAAGCGACGAAGAGCTCGGCGGCGATGAAGTCGAGGAAGCGCCGGATGATGCGGTCGAGGTCGAGCTGGTCGGCGACGAATCCGGCCGCCCGAAACTGGAAGCCGGTGCGCGCGCGGACGGCGAGCTGGAGTCGGTGTCGATTCCCGCCGGCGGCCGGCCTCTGGATGCGCCGGCAAGGCATTTCATGGAGCGGCGCTTCGATCGCGACTTCAGTGGCGTCCGCGTGCATACGGATTCATCCGCGGCGGATTCCGCCGAGCGCATTCAGGCCCATGCATATACGTTCGGCAACGACATCGTGTTTGGCGCAGGCCGCTACAGCCCGGATACGTCGGCCGGACAACGCCTGCTCGCGCATGAGTTGACTCACGTCGTGCAACAGCGTGCAGGCCGCAGTTCTCAGGCGCTGCAACGCCAGCCGCGGCGGGACAAGAGCAAGCGCAGGCGCGTCGATGGACCCTTGAAACCCAGTGGCAGGAAGCGCGCCGGAACGAAGAAGAAAAAAGTGCCTTGCGGCGCGAAAGAGTGCGACGGCAAGTGCACCAGCGCTGTCAATCCGGCTGTGCATCATCCGTGGTGTGGCAACGAGACCTGTCCGCCGGGCCCGGCTGCGAACAGTGCCGACTTCATTCGCCATCTCGACGTCGATCTCTCCACGCAAAAGATTATCGCGGAGATGGGTACGAAAGCCGCGACGAAGAGCAAGGTAGGACCGTTCCTGTCTTCACCGAATCCGTCCACGACACCGGTCGGCATGCACACGATCGGCGCGAAATGCGGACCGTGCCATACCAACAGCAGCGGCCACGGCATGGCCTGGTTCACCGGATTCGTGGATCTGCAATTTGGATTCCACAACTCGCAACGCGTGGCGGCCGGAACGCATTCGCTGGGCTGCGTGCGCGTGCCCTGCGATCGCGCGAAATGGATCCACGACAACACCGCGAGCGCAGTCACCACGGTGTGCGTGCACAAGGGCGGCCATTGCGGCGTCGACGCCGCCAAGAAAGCAGGCGAGGGCAAGGGCAAGCAGGGCGGGAAGAAGGGCAAGAAGGTCGAAAAAAAGAAAGCCGCACCGCACGGAGGCGGTGGCGTGAATACGGCTCCCGTCGCGCCGCCGCTGGTGTCCGCGAATGAATTGGGCGATGAAATTTTCTCTGATGAGTTTGATGAATCGGCGTAGTGCGTCCAGGTGTCGCGCGGGGTGCGCGATGAACATGGTATTGGCAACGGAACAGGCAGCGCGGATCCAACATGGAAATCACGATCGAACGCGGGTTGTTTACAGGCCTCTACAGCTACGAGATAGCCTTGCTGGCGATGGGTGTCGCGCTGTTCCTGGTGGGTATCTGGGCGCTGATTCGTGCGATACGAAAAGATGGCTCGCTGGTGCAGCCGCTGGCGATCTTTCCGTTCGTGCTGGTGTTCGCCGGCTATCCGAGTCTGCAGGCGGTGAAGTTCGACGAAGCCGCTCTCGCTTTGAATCGCGCGGCGAACACGGCTGCCGATCAACCGCACAGTCCCAGTCAGAAGCAGGCGATCGACGATAGTGCGGCGATTGTGCTCGCGCGCGCGCCGACTCTGCACGCGCAGGTCGTGGCGGCGAACGCCTACCGCGCGATCGGCGAAGTCGACAAGGCCTACGCACTGGCCGAAAAGGTCGATGCAGCAAAGCCGCCGACCGATGTCGCCAAGGCACTGGCGCCGGTGTTCGAAGCGAAGCTCAAGCAGACCGTGCAGAGCGTTCCGATCTCGACGACGCCCGGCTCCACGGTCGACCCGCTGCAGGCGGCGCAGATCGACAAGCTGGTCAAGCAACTCGACACACCGGCGGCCAACCTGTCTGCGCAGACGCGCGTAACGATTGCGCGCGGCTATCTCGCGCTGGGAAATGACGCGAGGGCGGCGACGAATATCGACAAGGCGCAGGCGCTGCAACATGACGTGAAGATTGATCCGAGTCTGTTGCAGCGCCTGAGCAAGTAGCTGATAGCGATCGATGCCGATTCTGACGCGAGGAGCGGAGATGATGGGCCTGTTGAGTAGAGGCGATGACGGCAAAGCGGCGTGCGACCTGCACAAGGTGCTCGTGCTGCGTCGGGTGGAGCTGCTTGGCTTCGGGCACGTGCCATGAGTGCATTTCCCGGCGCGCCACGCATCCTCAAGGCCGGCATCGTGCCACTCGATCCGGTCACGGCGGCGGTACTGACCGCGCGCATGATCGTGCTGCAGTACAACCCCGATTCGCTTTCACGCAGCCTGCAGGTGCAGGCGATCGGCGGCGACGGCCACGATTACTCGGAGGCGTTGCGCCTGAAGGGGCCGCCGGTCGAGACGCTCAAGCTTGAAGCAGAAATTGACGCAAGCGACCAGCTCGAACAGCCCGATCAGAATCCTGCGGCGACCCAGGTTGGCATCTTCCCGCAACTTGCCCTGCTCGAAACCCTGGTCTATCCAGGCAGCGCGCAATTGCAGGCAAACAACGACCGCCAGGCATCGGGCGAGCTCGAAATCATTCCGATGGAAGCGCCGCTGCTCTTGTTCGTCTGGAGCAGGACACGCGTGTTGCCGGTGCGCATCAGCGAATTCTCCATCACCGAGGAGGCGTTCGACACCGCGCTGAATCCGATCCGCGCCAAGATCAGTCTCGGCCTGCGTGTGCTTTCGGTCGACGATCTTGGTTTCGCCAACAAGGGCGGCGGCCTGTTCATGAGCTATCTGCAGCGCAAGGAGCAACTCGCTGCGCGCGGCCCCGGCGGCATGCTCGGGCAACTCGGATTGACGGGGATTGCATGACCATCTACGCAGCGAACAGCCGTTACGTGCTTACCGCAATCAAGACCTTCACGCTGGACGATGGTCGCGAGGTCAACTATCTCGCGCGCCGCTTCCTGCCGCAGCCGGACGAACTCGCACAGTTCGCGACCTATACCGTCGTCGCCGGTGATCGACTCGATACCATCGCAGCGCGCGCGTTTGGCGATTCGCAATTGTTCTGGCGCATCGTCGATAGCAATCGCAAACTGCAGCCGCTCGAACTGACCGCGGCCATCGGCCGCCAGCTGCGCCTCACTTTGCCGTTTGGCATACCGGGAGTCTTCGGTGCTTGAGGGCAATATCAATCTGAGTCTGATGATCGGACCCTTGGTCCCGATTCCGGCGCCGCGAGTGGTGATCGAGGCGCTGCGTGAAGTCACCGTGACGACCAGCGACGAAGGGCGCAGCGGATTCCAGCTCACCTTCGGCATCGACACGCAATCGCCGCTGCAGACGTTGTTCCTGCTCGCCGGCGGGTCGCCCATGCCGGTGCTGCGCGTGATCATCATGGTCACGCTGAAAGGTATGCCGCACGTGATCATGGACGGCTCGGTCACCAACACGCAGATCATGCCTGGCACGAAAGCGTCGCAGGCGACGCTGACCGTCACCGGCGAAGACATTTCCGTGTTGATGGACAAGCAGGACTGGAGCGGCTTTCCGTTTCCGGCGATGCCGGCAGAGGCGCGTGTCGCGCTGCTGCTCGCCAAGTACGCGTTGTTCGGCGTGGTGCCGCTGGTGATCCCGAGCGTGCTGGTCGACGTGCCGCTGCCGACGACAAAGATCGAATCGCAGAAGGGCACCGATCTCGCTTACATCACGGAGCTTGCGAAGCGCGTCGGTTACGTGTTCTACATCGAACCCGGTCCGCTGCCGGGCATGAACATCGGCTACTGGGGACCGCAGATCAAGGTTGGCGTGCCGCAGCCCGCGCTCAATATCAACATGGACGGTTTCAGCAACGTCGATTCGCTGAGCTTCAAGTTCGACAACAACCAGAACGCAATTCCGACGCTGTTCTACTACAACGAGATCACCAAGGTCTCGATTCCGATTCCGTTGCCGCCGATCACGCCGTTGAGTCCGCCACTCGGTTTGATCCCACCGATCCCGACGCAGTTGAAGCCGGTCAGCGACGATCTGTCAAAGCGCTCGCTGCCGCAGGGCATCATGATTGGCCTGGCCAAGGCGGCGAAATGGGCCGAGGCAGTGACCGGCGACGGCTCCCTCGATGTGGTGCGCTACGGTCGATTGCTCAAGGCGCGCCAGCTCGTCGGTGTGCGCGGTGCCGGACTCGCCTACGACGGCCTGCATTACGTCAAGAGCGTGACCCACACGATCAAGCGTGGCGAATACAAGCAGAGCTTCACGTTGTCACGCAACGGCCTGATCTCGACCCTGCCGCGGGTGCCCGCATGAGCGAGGACGGACGCTACTACGGCAAGTACCGCGGCACGGTATTCAGCAACGTCGATCCGGAAATGCGCGCGCGCATCCAGGCGTTTGTGCCTGATGTGCTCGGGCTGATTCCGTCGACCTATGCACTGCCTTGCCTGCCGGTGGCGGGCAAGTCCAGCGGCGCGTTCTTCGTGCCGGAAATTGGCGCCGGCGTATGGATCGAATTCGAGCAGGGCGATCCGGACTATCCGATCTGGACCGGATGCTTTTGGGGCATCGCCGCCGAAGTGCCCTTGATGGGCGCGGCGTCGCCGCCGCCGACACCCAATATCGTGCTCGAAACCACAGGGCACAACTCCTTGACCGTGTTCGGGCTGCCGGCTGCCGGCGTCACATTGTCGGCGGGTCCGGTCGGACCAAGTACGTCCATCACGGTGATGCCGACAGCGATTCTGATCAAGTGTGCGAATTCGCTGATTTCGGTGACGCCGGCCGGCGTCGACATCGTCGGCACAAAGATCACGTTGAATGGCGCGGCGCTGGTCGTGACCTGAGGAGCAATGACGATGCCTGGACCTCTGCTTCATTTCGGCGCGATGGTGACCTGCACGCATGCGGGCGTCGCCACGCCGACTGCGTCAAATCCACGCGTACTCGTGACCGGGCAGCCGACGGTCACGCAGCCAACGCCTTATGCGATCGCCGGCTGTTCGCTGACGCCGTCGGGCAGCCCCTGCCTGACCGGAACCTGGACGCTCGGTTCGACGCGTGTCACATCCAACGGTCAACCGCTGGTGATCGGGACCGGCATGTCGACTTGCGTATCCAACGGCACACCGATGCTGGTGGCGTCGTCGCAGTTTCGCGTCATCGCGACCTGAGGCCCGCACGATGAATATCGACTTCCCGCTCCACTTCGACCGCCGCGGCGCGACTGCGACGACGGACTATGCTGATCACGTGCGCGACATGATCGAGCAACTGCTGTTCACGACGCCGGGCGAGCGCTTGAACCGCCCCGATTTCGGGTGCGGCCTGCTGCAGCTGGTGTTCGCTCCGAACAGCCCCGAGCTTGCCGCGACCGTGCAATTCACGACGCAGGCGGCGCTGGCACAATGGCTTGGCGATGTCATCGACGTCCGTTCGATCGAGGTCGACGCGCGCGATTCCACCCTGCGCGTCGAGCTGGACTACGCGCTGCGCGCGACCGGCGAATCGCAGCAGGCGAGCTTCACGCAGGAGATTGCATCATGAGCCACCACCTGCTCGATTGCCGCGACGAATCGCGCCGACACACGCTGCTCTTGAATGAGCGCTGGAATGGCATCGACTATGTCGAGGTCGCCGACGATCAACGTTCGCTGCGGGTGTATTTCTTCGCGGCAGCGCCGGCGAATCTGACGCCACGCAATATGCGCATCGATGGCGGCCGTCGCATTCGCGGGATCGAAGTCACTGGCGTGACGCCGGGACCACAAGACGAGGAGCGCGGTGCAGATTGTCTTTGCGTCACGCTGGATCAGTACGGGGATTTTTCGACCTACACCTTGCGCCTGATTGAGGCGGCTGCAGACAAGCCGCCGCATGGCATCGATCCACGTTACGCGCAAATCGACTTCAACTTCAAGGTGGCGTGTGCGGGCGATTTCGATTGTGCTGCCGCGCAGCCCTGTCCGCAGGAAATGTCTGCGGCGCCGGACATCGACTACCTTGCAAAGGACTATGAGAGTTTTCGTCAGGTGTTGCTCGATCGCCTGGCGACGACCCTGCCGGACTGGCGCGAGCGCCACGTGCCGGATCTCGGCGTGACTCTGGTCGAGCTGCTCGCGTACACCGCTGATCAACTCAGTGCGTATCAGGATGCGGTCGCGACCGAGGCGTATCTGGATACGGCACGCACACGCATCTCGGTGCGCAGACACGCACGCCTGGTCGACTATCGGCTGCACGAAGGGTGCAACGCGCGCGCCTGGCTCGCCATCGGCTGCGACGGCGAAGCGCCGATCCACTTGCCAGGCGACGCCTATTTCGTCACCGCGCATGAAGACATCGCAGCGATTGCGAACGGCAATGCATGCAAGGAGAGCGATCTCCAATTCATCGCGGAAAGCAGCTACGAAGTGTTCGAACAGGCGCTCCCGACGGTCGATGGCAGCGTTCTGTTCGGGCCGCACAGCATTCTGCGTTTCCACACTTGGGGGTATCAGGAATGCTGCCTGCGCGAGGGTGCGACGCGCGCGACCTTGCTTGCTCCCGTGCCAGCGGCGCCACAGGCGGAAGAAACGCCGAAAGCGAACGCACCACGTCTTGCGGCCGCCGTCGACACAAAGAATGCAACGAACATATCGGGCGCCGCGGTGCAGTCCCAGCTGAAATCAGGCGACGTATTGATTTTTGAAGAAGTACTCGGCCCGGTCACCGGCAATCGCGCCGATGCTGATCCCACACATCGCCAAGCGGTGCGCCTGACCCACGTCACCTACACGCGCGATGAGTTGCTGGAAATCGCGATCATCGAAATCGAATGGGAGTCCGCCGACGCGCTGACGTTCACGCTATGCCTGTCAACACGGCTGCCGGCCCCCGACTGCCGCCGCATCAGCGATGTCTGCATTGCGCGCGGCAACGTGATTCTCGTCGATCACGGACGCCGGCTGCGTGGCGAATCGCTGGATTGTGTCGGCATCGAGACGGTCGAGGGTTCTTGCGGTTGCGAAGGGGCGATCACCGAGAGCGTGGAACATCCTTCGCACTACGCGCCGTCGTTGTCGCGCGCGCCGCTGGTCTACAGCGACGTTCCACCCGTTGCCGGTGCGGCTTCGATTGCGCTCGAACAGGACCCCCATCAAGCCTTGCCATGCATGACGATCGGCGCAACCGTCGCGAGTGCGGCGCAGTCTGTCGAATGGTGGAGCGCGCGCGCCGACTTGCTCAACAGCGCTGCCGATGCCTGCGACGTCGTCGTCGAAACCGACGATGATGGTCGAGCTCATCTGCGTTTCGGCGACGGCCGCTGCGGGCGGCAACCGACACCGAGTTCATGCTTCAAGGCGGACTATCGCGTCGGTGTTGCACTCGCTGGCAATGTTGCACGTGAAGCAATCGCATACGTGGTGTTTCGCTTTGAGGACAGCGGCGGCGGCAACTTGCAACCACGCAATCCGCTACCGGCGCGTGGCGGCATCGCACCTGAATCCCTGGCTGCTGCGAAGCTTGCCGCGCCGCACGCATTCCGTGCTCGGCTCGAACGCGCGGTCACTGCAGTCGACTACGCCCAACTGGCCGAGGAAGATGCCGACCTGCAACGTGCCAATGCGAGACTGATCTGGACGGGCAGCTGGTACGAAGCCGACGTCGCGATCGATCCGCTCGGAGGCGAGGAAGCCGGCTCGGCGTTGTGTCGACGTGTCGATCGGCGACTTGAGTGCTTTCGTCGCGCCGGCCACGATCTTGCGGTAAAGCCCGCGCGCTACGTGCCACTCGCGATCACGCTGCACGTCTGCGTGAAGCCCGACTATCTCAGCGCGCATGTTGCAGCAGCGGTCCTCGATGTATTGGGCAGTGGTCGGCGTGCAGACGGCAAGCCGGCGTTCTTCCATCCGGACAATCTCAGTTTCGGCACGGATGTCCATGCCTCCGATCTGATTGCCGCCGCGCAGGCAGTCGAAGGTGTACAGAATGTCGAGCTCGTCGAATTGCGTCGACTGGCTGACGTTGCCGGCGCTGTCGCACCCGAATCACTCGACATTGCAACGTGGGAGATCGCGCAGCTCGACAACGATCCGGACTTCCCCGAACACGGCGCACTCAAACTTCAAATCGGAGGTGGGCGATGAGTTGCGATTGCGGTTGTTGCGTCGGCGTGCACATCGCGACGCCGGCGCGCGAACAGAACCGGCCCGGTTTGTTGCGCATCGACCATCGACCCGGACGCTACGGAACGTTTGCGCAGACCATGCAAGCGCGCCTGGCAAGCGCGGACTATCCGGAACTTGCCGGCTTGAAGACACGGGCGCCCGACGATACGTCGATGGCCCTGTGTGACGCATGGGCGGTTGCTGCGGAGGTGTTGTCGTTTTATCAGGATCGCATCGCGAATGAAGGCTATTTGCGCACTTCAAGCGAACGTCGCTCCTTGATCGAACTCGGTCGACTCACGGGGTACGCGCTGCGACCTGGCGTATCCGCCAGCGTCTATCTCGCCTACGACGTCGACCCGAATGCGGGTCACCTGACGATACCTCCCGGCACCCGCGCGCAAAGCGTGCCCGGTGCGGGCGAGAAGATGCAAACCTTCGAGACTGCCGAAGCGCTCGACGCGCGCGCGCAATGGAGCCAGATCAAGGTGCGCGTTAACGAGCCTGCGTGGCGCTCGGCCGACGATGCAAATTCGGACTACGGCGTACTCGTCAGGGGCCTGACCTTGAGAGGAACGTCGACCCAGCTCAAGCCGAACGACGCGCTGCTGATCGACTACGGTGACAAAAAGCGTGTGCCATACCGCGTTGCCAGCATCGTGGTCGACAACGAGACCCAGAACACACGCGTGGCCCTGCGCGGGTGGAATGCTGCCGAGACAACCACGCAACCGGTCAAGCGCATGCGTTTGTCCAGCGCCGACCTTGTTGGACAACTCGACACGCAACTGACCTTGCAGCCACGAAGTGCGCTGCATCTCGCACGCGATACAGGAACCACATTGCGCCGCGGCGGCGAGATCTATTCGCGCCTGCTCGCGCGGCAATCGCCGGGGCTACGTGAAATGCTCATCCCCGCGCTGCGCAGCTTTGACGCGGCGGCGCCCACCAACTTGCAGCCGATCGCTGTGTATGCGTTGCGCAGCAGGAATGCGTTGTTTGGCAATGCTGCGCCGAACAGCGTGCTGATGGATCCGGAGCGGCCGCACTACGAGCCACTCAGCCTGGCGATTGCATGGTCGGACTTGCCGGAAATTCCCGATTCGGATGAGCGCAAGAATCAGTTTCTGACAGCGGGAAAGTTGCATTCCATACCACTCGATGGCGGCAGCGAGACGATCAAGCCGGGCATCGGTAAAGACAATCCAAGTTACGCAGTGGTCGACTTTGGAGGACTTGAGATCGTCGACGAACGCGGTCCCTCGAAGGCTCCGCGCGTGCACGAAGTGATCGACAACCAAGCGGTTGTCATGTCGATCGGCGCCGTCATGTCGGCGAAGGTGAGCCAGCTCACGACGAAGGATGCCTGGCTCGTTGTATCAAACGACGAACAAGAGGGTTTTGAGGAAAGCCTGCTGCGCCGCACCCAGATCTACGCACAAAGCGAGAAGCTCGAACTCGCACCCGATCCACTCGATGCCCCCGTTGCCGGCGACGAGTCGGCCAACGAAATCGAACTCGATGCCTATTACGATGGCCTCGTGCCGGGGCTGTGGGTGATCGCATCCGGCGATCGCGCCGACATCGCCGATCCGGCGATCAAGGTGCCCGCGGCCGAACGCGCGATGATCGCGGCCGTACGCCACGACGTCTCGCGCATTGCGCTCGGCGGTGCTGATGGAGTCGTGCAAACGACTCAGCCTCTACCCGGCGATACCTTGCATACCTTCATCAAGCTTGCACAGAAGCTTGCGTATACGTATCGACGCGAGACGTTCGTTCTTTACGGCAATGTCGTGCGCGCGACGCACGGCGAGACACGCATCGAGCCGCTCGGCGGCGGCGACGCAACGCGCACGTTCCAGAGCTTCACCTTGAAGTCGCCACCGCTGACCTATGTCGCGGCCGCCACGCCCTGCGGCGTCGCTTCGACGCTGCAAGTGCGCGTGAACAAGCTGCTGTGGAAGGCGAGCGATGATCTCGCGAACGCTGCCGCGGATGCGCGCGTGTACGCGACACGCCGCGGCGACAGCGAGGCAACCACGATCCGCTTTGGCGATGGCGTGCATGGCGCACGTTTGCCGAGTGGGCCGGACAACGTCGCGGCGGTGTATCGCACGGCGCTGGGCAGTGCCGGCAATGTGCGGGCGGGCCAGATCACGCTGGCCACCGACAAGCCACTCGGTGTCCGCGGCGTGCTCAATCCGATTTGTGCATCGGGCGGTGCCGATCCCGATACGCTGGAGCAAGCGCGCGTCAATGCGCCGCTGGCGGTGACCGCGCTCGATCGTCTGGTCTCGATCCAGGACTACGCCGACTTCGCACGCGGCTTCGCGGGCATTGGCAAGGCTGCCGTGATCGGCCTGCACGATGGCTTCAAGTCGGTCGTGCATGTCACCATCGCCGGTATCGAGGACGAGCCGATCGATGCTACGTCGGATCTGTTCGTCAATCTCGTTGCCGCCCTGCGCACGTACGGTGACCCGCACTTGCCCGTGCGTGTGCAGGTACGCCGCGCGCTGTCGCTGATGCTGCAGGCGAGCGTTGCGATCGACCCTGACTACCGCTGGGAAGAAGTGCAGCCACGCGTGCGCCAGGCCTTGCTCGATCGGTTCGGCTTTGCCGCACGTGAACTTTCCCAACCGGTATTCAAGAGCCAAATTTTGGCCGCGATCGAATCCGTACAGGGCGTCGAACATGTGTTCGGCTTGACCGCGCAGACCCTTGACCGCGACGCGATGATTGCAGGCCTCGATCCGGTCGAAGTCATCTCTACGGGTGGCGATGCTGGCGCGAACTCCGTCAAGACGGCAGCGGTCGTCATTGCGGAACAGGGCTGGCTCGACGTCGCCAGCGGCGGCATTGCCGACGACGGCTCATTTGTTCCGGCGCAGATCGCCTACCTGCCGGCCGACGTGACGGACTGTCTGATCCTGGAGCTTGCGCCATGAGCGTGCCCACCGCGTCAATGGATCGTTTGTACGAGTGGCTGCCGGCCTTCCATCGCAGTCGTGATGCGGAACAAGGGTATCCGTTGCGTGCATTGTTGCGCGTGATCGGCGAGCAGGTCGATGTGGTGGAAAACGATATCGCGCAACTCTACGATGACTGGTTCATCGAGACCTGCGCCGATTGGGTAGTGCCGTATATCGGCGATCTGATCGGCTACCGACCCGTGCACGAAGCCGGGCCTCCGGGCGATCCACGCACCGCTTCCGGCCGCGCGCTCAATCGTTGGCTGATTCCGCGGCGTGAAGTTGCGAACACGATTGCGCTGCGGCGGCGCAAGGGCACCTTGCACGTGCTCGAACAACTCGCGCGCGATGTCGCCGGCTGGCCGGCGATCGCGATCGAGACCTACCGGCATCTCGGCTGGCTGCAGAACCTCAACCACCTCCATCCCGAACGCGCACGCACTGCGCGCATCAGCACAGAGCTGAGCGGCGATGGCGTCGAGTGCGCGTGCGACGGACGCGCGCATACGGTCGACGTGCGCCGCATTGACTCGCGCCATCGCCGCGGTCGCTACAACATTCCGGGCATCGGTGTCGACGTATATCGGCTGAAGTCGTACCCGGTGACGTCCACGCCGGCGTATTGCATCGAGGATGCCGGATCGAACTGCTACACGTTCAGTGTCCTCGGCAACGACGCACCGGTGTTCGCGCAAGAGCCTGCGTGCGGTCCGTGCACAGGCACTGATTCCGCCGTTCCCGCGCCGCTGAGTCGCGCCGCCTTGCAAACCGTCGTCAGTCGTCATCCACCTGTCGTGCGGACGTCCACCGACTACTACGGCAAGGACCTGAGCCTCGCCATCCATGCGCCGGGCTGGCCGGTCAAGCACAGCCCGCAGCCGCTCGCCGCTGACCTGGTCGTGGTCGCCGATCTCGCCGACTGGGCGTATGTCGCGCGACCCGGCACCGTCGCGCTCGACCCACAACGCGGGCGCATCGCGTTTCCGCCAGGGCAGGGGCCGCGGCACGGTGTGCGCGTCGACTACCACTACGGCTTCAGCAACGACATCGGCGGCGGCGAGTATCCGCGGTCGATCATCGAGCCTTCGCTGCGCGATCTGGCCCGGTTTCATCTGCCTGATTTCACCGACGCAACGGCTCTGATCAAGCGTCTGCAGGACAAGAGCGACGCGTTGAGCGGTTGGCTGCGCGAGCACTTCGATCGGCAACTCGTGAATGTGATCGACCAGTGGCCGCTCGCAACCGAACCATCGCCGCAATTGCTTGATGCGCTGGTGTCCGCGTTCGACAGTGTGCTTGCCGATGACGATTTGTATGTCTCCGAACGGTTTCCGGGTCTCGTACTCAGTGACGAGATGAATCGTTTGCTCGCGAACTCGGGCAACACGGCAAGTCGGATGCGCTTCAATCGCCTGTTGTTCGAAGCGGTGTACGCGGGCTCGATCGCGCGCAGCTACGCCTACTACAAGATGGGCGATGGTGGCTACGAACGCATTGCAGAAGCCCTGCAGCAATGGCGCAAGGATGCGCCGCGGTATGCGGTGATCGAATTCGCCGAGAGCGGCGTCCACACCGAACCGCTGCATATCCACCTTCACGCCTCGCAGACCTTGCAGTTGCGAGCCGCGCAGCGCAAACGACCGGTGCTGCGCATGCTCGACTACATGGCCGACCGCGCCGATGCATTTCGCGTTGGCGGCAAAGCTGGCAGTCGCCTCGTGCTCGATGGTCTGTTGATCGGAGGGCGCGGAATCCAGGTGCACGGTCCTGAATCCGGTGAGGATCCCGCCGCGGGCGATCTGTGCGAAGTCGTGATCCGCCATTGCACCTTGGTGCCAGGATGGGACCTGCACTGCGATTGCGAACCCAAACGCCCGAACGAGCCGAGCATCGCCCTCACCGATAGCGGCGCCGCGCTGCGCATCGAACACAGCATCGTCGGTTCGATCGAAGTGACGCACGAGAACGCACGCGTGGAACTGAACGCGGTCCACATCAGCGACAGCACCGTCGATGCAACGCGTCGCGGTCGCGTTGCGCTGGGCGCAGGTGAAGGCCGACCGGCGTACGCGATGTTGACGGTGTTGCGCAGCACTGTGCTCGGTGCGCTGACCACGCATGCGATCGCGCTGGCAGAGAATTCAATCTTCAGCGGCTGTGTCGAGGTTGCGCGACGGCAGATCGGCTGCATGCGCTTCTGCTATACGCCGACGTCCTCGCGCACGCCGCGCCGATATCACTGCCAGCCAGATGGGGTCAATGCATTGGCGCTGGCTGCACTGCCCGTCGACGCAACGGATGAACAACGGACCGCCGCATTGGCGGGCACGGACGAGCGGGTGCGGCCCCGCTTCACCAGCGCGCGCTATGGCAACCCCGCCTATGCCCAGCTGGCACTCGACTGTGCAGTCGAGATTGCGCGTGGAGCGGACGATGAATCGGAAATGGGCGTGTTTCACGATTTGTTCCAGCCACAGCGTGCAGCGAACCTGCGCGCTCGGCTCGACGAATACACGCCGGTCGGCATGGAGACCGGCATCTTCTTCGCAACCTGACCGGCGCTTGCGCTGCGAACACGCAATCAACATGGGGACACCAGCATGAAAGGCGATTTCTCACGCATCCGCTTCGACGCGGCCAACCGTTTCAGTCGCGTGCTGCAGCAGCAAGGCCGCGTAACACTGGACGCCGACGGCAACGAGCAGATTGATATCCTGCTGCACTATCTGCGCACGCTGGCGCGTGACTTGATCGGCGAATATGGCGGGCCGATCGAACAGGGTGGTTTTGGTTTGGAGGTCGTCGATGACAAGTTGATGATTGGCGCCGGCCGGTACTACGTGCATGGCATCCTTTGCGAAAGCGACGGCTGTGACTACGCGACGCAACCCAATTACATACCGCGCGCGGCGGATGCGAAGGGCGACGAAGAAGACGCCCTGCTCGCCCTTCTGGGCTCCAATGCGCAGAATGATCAACGCGTCTGGATCTATCTGGACGTGTGGGAGCGCCACGTAACGGTCGTTGAAGCGCCGGCTTTGCGTGAGATCGCACTCGGCGGTCCCGATACGTGCACGCGGAGCCAAGTGATATGGCAGGTCAAGGCGCTCTCGCTCGATGAAGTCAGCGCAACGCTCGACGCGCGCCAGAAGGATCTCGCCAAGAAAATCAAAATGGACGGTGACGGGGCGGTGAGTGCCGCGCTGACGAAGCGCCGTGAGCGTGTCATCCAGGCGATCGACGACTTGAAGGATCCTGCAAAAGACTGCGCTGCTGCGCTCGAAGTTCTGTGCGACGGCGATGATGCCGGCATGACGGCGCGCCTGCAGAAGAGCGTGCAACCCAAGACGCCCTGCATCATAGCGCCGGATGCGCGCTACCGTGGTGCGGAAAACCAGCTCTACCGTGTGGAGATCCACCAAGGCGGTAGTTCAGACCAGGCAACCTTCAAATGGTCGCGCGACAACGGCAGCATGGTGACGAGCTGGCTGCAAACCAAGGGCGCCGATCTGCAGGTGGCGGACGCACGCGGCTTCTGTGCAGGAGCATGGGTTGAATTGTCCGACGACGCACTCGACCTGCGCGGTGAACCGGGCGTGCTGGTACGACTTGCGAAGGTCGATGACGACACGCTGACGCTCGACGCCGCATCGGCTGCCGCGACTGCGACCATTGTCTGCGATCCGGCGCATCACTCCAAAATCCGCTGCTGGGATCAGAGGGGCGACGGCATTGCTGAAGGCAAGCTTGTACTCGCCGCGAACTCTGCCGTATGGATCGACCTGGAAGACGGCATCCAGGTGCATTTCGCTGCCGGCGGCGACTATCGAAGCGGCGACTACTGGTTGATTCCCGCGCGTGTCGGAGCTGGCGCCGACGGTGGCATCGACTGGCCCGCCGATGGCGACGTGCAGCCGCAGCCGCCGCGTCGCGTCGAGCATCACTACGCACCACTCGGTTTCGTCGCGTGGTCGTCACTGACAGGAACGGCAGCGCGGATCGAAGTTTCGTCATGCCTGTGCACGTTGCGGCCGCTGACGCCGTGTCAGGCCGCGGCCGCGAAGCTCAAGCCGGCGGCGCCTGCCGACGGTATTGTGGTTCATGAAGTTGTGCCGACCCACAAGATGGTCACAACGCCGCCAGTGAAACCCAGGCCGAAACCGAAACCGAAACACGGATGAGCGCGGTGAAGAGGTGACGCATGGCCATCGACGCGCGCGCATCGGCAACCCGTGATACGGCAGCCGCACCGACGGCGACGCTGAACGTGCGACCTTGCGCTGTAAATGCGGAGAACTGTGCCGTTGCCTCGACTAGCCGCATCGACCTGACTGCGCTGAGGTCGAGCATGCCTGCACTGCGGCGCAAGCCGGCAATCAGCGCGCCCGGCGACGCATTCGAACGGGAAGCCGATGACGTTGCCGACAAGGTGATGCGCATGGCGGAGCCGACGCTGACCGGTTCGACGCCGGCAACCATTCAGCGCAAGTGCGCGGCGTGCGAAGACGACGAGGAGAAGTCGATCCAGACCAAACGCACGGCCTTCGTCAGCGCGGACATGGCGCTGGATGCCGGCGCTGCTGCGCGGACGGCTGCGTGCGGTGGCACACCCCTGTCGAAAGAATTGCGTGCGTATTTCGAACCGCGCTTCGGTCACGATTTCAGCCAGGTACGCGTGCATGCAGACGGCGAAGCAGCGAGCGCGGCGCGGGGAGTGCAGGCGCGCGCGTACGCGCTCGGAAGCCACATCGTCTTCGGTGCCGGCGAATATGCGCCAGCGACGGTTTCGGGAAAGCAGCTTCTTGCGCACGAACTCGCACACGTTGTCCAGCAGGGAGCGACGAATGCAGACTCTGCGTCGCTACCGCTGCAGCGCAAGCCTTCCAGCGAACAAGCGGCGCGTGTCGAGGCGGATCATCGCACGACCCAGCAGCGCGTCTATCAGCTGTTGGAGCCGGACACGTCATGGGACTACCTGCGCAGAGGTGATCCTCCACCCACGACGCTGACGCCGGAGCAGAGGGCCAGGGACCCTCACGTTCTCTTCAACAACAGCGTGGCTTGGATTCGTTCCAGGCGCATTGCGCTCAGCGTTCTCACGCCGGTGCCGGAGCAGCAGGACCCCGACAATCTCACCTTGTTCGATCCCGCGATCACCTATCCGGACCTTGGCGGCAGCGTAGACAGCACGACAATCCTTGCGAAGAACGTCGATGCGGACACCAACGATCAACGCATGCAGCTCGTCGTCAAGCCAGGATTCACCGGGAGCAGGCTGCGTGAATTGCTGCGTCACGAAGTCCAGCATGTGGCTGACGCGCATACGGATGCTGAAGCCACAAAAAAGGAGCAGGGCGAATTCCGTGCCGAGCAATCGGCGAACAACGCGTATCACGGCGACATGAATACCACGATCTGGAATTCGTACAAGACCGAATTTCGAGGGTACTGGCTGGAGTCCATCGCGCGAGGTTCGAGCGTGCACGGAGTACACGAGGACGGAAGCTCGGCGGAGTCTGGCGGAAGCGGACCCGGTGGCCGCGGCGGTGTCGACACGTACGGCTCCGAGATGGGTCGCGGCGGCGAGCTCAAGGTATCGGGTCACGAATTCCTGAAGTCGAATCCGTTGTATGTGCCCGAAGCGACGATTCAACTGCAGAACGAGAAGCAGACCAGGATCGCGAATCACATCGTGCACAACTACTTCGGCATGGAGGAAACGTTCCTCACTAGCCCGCTGTTCCGCAGCAAGATTCAGAACCTCGTCCATCCGGAAAGCGTCAACCTGGTCAATTCGCTGCGCATCGAGCGTTTGCACAAGGCGATGCATGCCGCGACGACGCGCACGTCCATCTGGCTCAAGACCATTCCGCGCGAACAGGACGTGGCCGACGCGGTCAATGCCCTGAACGAAACCGATGTGGCTTTTCTGAAGGACCGCAACTCCTCCGGGCCTTTCTGGGAAGACGCAAAACGCCAAATGGCCCCGGCGTTCGTGGCATGGATGGAGGGGTACGTCCTGCAGGGAAACAAGGACGCCGCGCCGCCTGTTCCTGCGGCTCCGCTGCAGCGCAAGCCGAGCGCCAGCGCGACAGGAGGCAGGTTGGAGGGGGAGACCGACGCTGCGGCGCAGGCCGCGGGACATGATGGTCGGCCGTTGTCAGAACAGACGCGCTCGTTCTTCGAGCCGCTCTTCGGTCAGGACTTCAGCGGTGTACGCGTACACGTGGACGCCGCTGCAGCGCACGCCGCGCGCGCAATCCACGCGCGTGCGTATACGGTGGGGAGCGATATCGCCTTTGGCAGTGGCGAGTACGCACCCCACACAACTGCAGGGAGAAAATTGCTCGCTCACGAACTGACCCACGTGGTGCAGCAGGATCGATGCCGGTCGGGCCTGGTTTCGGCGGGACTGAGTTCGCCGGATCACGCTGCGGAACGTGAAGCCGATGCGGCTGCAGAAGCGGTGGTCGCGGGACGAGCATTCGCGCCGCACGCGACACCGGCCGCGGGTTTGCATCGCAAGATGCACAACAAGGTGCTGCTCGAAACCTTGCGTCCGGCTGCCAAGGCCTGCCTCGTGCACTTGCATGGAGAGGAGCACACCGCGGCCGGTGTCGCGCAGGAGCTCTACGGTCGTCGCTGCGTCAACTACGTGCACCTGGATACTGACCAGGGACCTCTCACGGGTATCGACCAACGCTTCGTCGAGTTCGATGTGGACGTCAACAGCGTGAATTTCACCTGCAAGGCCGACCCGAATCGCGTCTTCAGCGACAAAGGTCGCGGGGACGATGCGACCCACAAGTGGATCACCGAAACGGTGAAGGAGAAGGACAAGACCACCGGTAAGGAGAAATCGAAGAAGGTCAGCAAGAAAGTCGTCAATTGCAGGCCGACCAACGCATCCTCCAAGACCGCGGGCATCAGCGATGCGGACATCGAGAAGGCGGCCGCTGCGGAACTGAAGACCTTTGCGGACAGCGAATGGGCGGCGGCCATCAGCAAGTGCCGCGGCGGGAGCGGGACGCCGGACCTTGCCGGTCCTCTGGCGGTGCTTGCGCTGCACAACAATGAAGGCGGAGACAAGCCGGCGGATTCCATCCTCACCAAGTACACCGGCCAGTGGGACAAGAGCGATCCACGTGTCACGCCGGATGCCAATCCGAACTTCAGCGCTGACAAAGGCAAACCCAGCGACGTGTTCTTCGTCACCAGGCCTGCTGACTACGCGGCCATCAAGAGTACGTTCAACGTCGGCATCCAGGCACTTCCGGTGCCTGTGGCGGGTGAAGATGGTTCGCTGTCAGTAGCGCTGCAGAAAGACCGTTTCATCAATGTAGAGAAGAAAGGACGTGATCATGCGGCTCTGGTCAAGATCGGCTCGGGCTTCAAGGGTCATGACTCCGTCTACATCAAGAACTACGCCATGGCGGTGAAGGCACTCGATGTGCTCGGTGTGCCGGAGGGCGCGTGTTCGCCAGCCACGCCGGCTGCGGCACCGCAGCCAGCTGTTCCTGTGCCTGCGCGCGCTCCGCAGTCGCCATCGCCGACAGGCGCGCGCTCCGATGCGGCCTTTCCAACAAAGGGCACCGACCCCGCGAAGGGCAAAGCGGAAGCGGAGGCGAAGAAGAAGACCGAGCCATATCCGTTGGAAAAAGTTGCGGACAAGGGCGCGCCGTTCAAGGATTGCCTGCACTTCGATGCGGCAACGATCGGTTCAAAAAAATCGCAATGGGCTGCGCGCATGGCGACGCTGCCGGTACTCGACGTCATCAACTGGATAGTCGGCGCCTGGAATCTCGACAGCAAATTCCCGAAAGCCATGCCGGGCGTGGTGCAGGACGGCGTGAACGAGGCGTTCAAGCAACGCGCGTGCCTGCTTGCCGCGATGAAATCGGGTGTGAAGGCGCAAGGTGGCAATGTCCCCGCTGGCCCCTTGATCGCGTCGGGAGCGCGATCGTTCGAGCAGCAGCGGGAGATCTGGGACGACAAATGGAACTTCAGGGGTGTGAAGGCGCCGATGTTCGATCGGATATCGAAGAGTGCGGCGACGAAGTCGGCCGGGCTGCTCGTGGAAGGGGCTCCATGGAAGACCAAGGATCCGATTCACAAGCTCATGTGGGGCGTGATCGATCCGGCCATCAGCAAGGACGACGTCGATCGCTTCATCAAGGCCGGCGCGGCAAGCCTGACGCTGCAGGAACGTGAAGGCGAGATCCTGATGGCTTCGTCCGCACCGGGCGTGTCGCGCCATCACGCCGGCACCGACTTCGACATCGGTCAGACCGGGACGGGCAATCACGAACTTGAGCCGGAATTGTGGAAGCCGGGCGAAGAGTACTTCGATCTCGACCGCTGGCTGCTGCACAACGCGGCAACGTGGGGCTTCATGCGTCCCTTCGAGACCAAGGGCGGCTATGGGAAAGGCTACATGGCTGAGCCTTGGCACTGGTCCTACTGGCCGATTGCGCAGGCCCTGCTCGAATTCGCGCGCGAAAATAGAACGGATATGGAAGACATGCTGCACGCGCATTGGCAGAAACCCGGGGCGGCTCCGGCGAAAGCATCGGGGCAGTTTGAGTTCATCTGGGCCGCGTGGAAGAATTTTCTCAACAACGTCGATGAGACGCCGCGATTCTGATGCCGCGGTCGGGCAGCGGAGGCGCGCGCGCGGTGATCCGAATCAACGCATGACGAGTCGCACATCGGACATCGAAGGAAGACGCCAAGGGTTTGCAGCGGAGGTTCCATGCATGCAGTTGTCGCAAGGCAGCGTCGGTTGGCGACGCTTGCACCGGTGCAGCCGTGCGCGCTTTTCGCGCGCAACGCGGGGACGACGCCGGAAACGGCTCATTCCACCGGCGATTCACGCGCGGATGGATTCGATTTCAGCAGCGTACGTGGCCGCGCGCCATCGATCCAGCGCAAAGCGACCATCAGCGCGCCTGACGATGCGCAAGAACGCGAGGCAGACGAAGTCGCGGACCAGGTCATGCGGATGGTGGCGCCGACTTCGATCCGATCGACGCAGCGAGCGATCCAGCGCAAATGTGCGACCTGCGAAGACGAAGAGAAGAAATCAATTCAAGCCAAACCCGCGTCGTTGACGACGGCCGGCACGGTGCCCGATACGGCCATCGCAATGCGCGCGACCGAGACGAGTGGCGCGCCATTGCCTCTGCACGTGCGCTCCTGGTTCGAGCTGCGCTTTGGGCATGATTTCAGCCATGTGCGCGTGCATGCGGATGCCGAGGCGGCGGGTGCCGCGCATTCGATCCAGGCGCGTGCATACACGCTCGGTCGCGACGTCGTGTTCGGGTCGGGCGAATATGCACCCGCAACGGAGGCGGGCAGGCGACTGCTCGCGCACGAACTCACGCATGTCGTCCAGCAGCGGGGCGGGTCGGCGCGCAGCAAGGTCCTGCAACGCAATCCTGCGCCGCCTTCGGCAACCGATCAGCAGGTCGCGAAAATGGCGCTCAGCGATGCGGAGAAAGCTGCTTTCGCGCAAATGGCTCTGAAGGGCAGTGTGCCGATGCAACCGTTCGCGGTGGCGCTGACTGGCACCGAAAGGTTCGACACGCCGCTCCTCGCCGAATACTTTTTCTGCTCGGCGATGCAGTCCAATCCGGTTGTACCGTTCGACAAGTTCTGCATTTTCCCCGGTGCCGTGAGCGGCACGCCGCTGTTCGAGGCATACCGGGAAAAGTTCATCAAGCCGGAATATGCCAAGGTGTCTGCCGAGACGCTGGCCAAACTTGCAAAGGCACACCGGACCGCCGACGAGATGAAGTCGATGCTTGCGACCTGCGACGGCGGGCTCGGCATCTGGGCCAAGGCAAAGAAGGCCAACGCTGGCAGGGAACCGATCATCAAGTTCGGCAAGACCGATTCTGGCGGTCAGACCTCCGGTGGCACGATTACGCTCGAAGAAAGCAGCGATCGCTGCACCGCGACCCAGGTATTGATTCAGGAATTGTCGAACATGTCGCGCGCGAAGGACTTCGACACGCTGTCCAATGATGCGATTTCCGGCAACCTTGCGCGCGAGGACTTCATCAAGGGCTTCGAGCTGATCGAGTACGACAGCGGCGTGCAGAACGTGCTCAGCGCTTTCGATGCCTGCAAGAGCGTGTGGAAGTGCAGCACCGCCGAGAAAGAGTGGGCGCGCAAGGCCGGGAATTTCGACGACTACTACACGAAGCTTCTCAGGCCGGCGCACAAGGAAGACTACGGCACGTGGTGGGATACCAATTGCAAGGCGGCTTACGAAAAGAAGCATGCGAAGAAATGAACACATCTGGACGTTGTGGGAATGGACACTTGCAAGGGTGCGGTGCCGCGCTCCGAAAAGGCTCGACATGAGCGATGACGTGCGTCACGCCATGGCAAATGGTGCGCCGACAGTGGTTTTGCATGTCGGCGGAGTTCCGATCGATCTGCAGCGCGTTGCGCCGGGCGGATTCGTGATGGGTTCGCCGCAGGACGAAGAAGGGCATGCAGAAAACGAAGCGCCCGCGCGTCACGTGTGCGTTTCCAGGCCGTTCTACCTCGGCCGCCACGAAGTCACGCGGGCGCAGTACGCGGTCGTGATGGGTGGGACTCGCGGCAGCGCCGAAGACGACGCCTTGCCCGTCAGTCAGATCACCTATGCCGCCGCGCTCGATTTCTGCGTGCGCCTTTCCCGTGCCACGCATCTCGATGTCCATCTGCCGACCGAGGCGCAATGGGAATATGCGTGCCGCGCCGGCACGCGGAGCTGCTATTGCTCGGGTCCCGAGGAGTCCGATCTCGATCGAGTCGGTTGGTACGACGGAAATTCGCAAGGCCGTGTGCACCCCGTCGGACAAAAGCAGCCCAATGCATGGGGGCTGTACGACATGCACGGCAACGTCTGGGAGTACTGCGCGGATTTCATCGACGACTACGCGACGATGGCCGTGACCGACCCACATGGACCCGCGGCTGCGCGCCGCGGCGCGATGCGCGGCGGCGGCTGGATACATGGCGCCGAGTACAGCCGCGCAGCAACGCGGCTGATCAGCGACGACATGTTCGGCGGCGCCGGATTGAGGATTGCGATGAGCGCGGATTGAGTCCCCTCCAGGATAGAGCGAGCATGCGTGGAGCAGGAGCGCGGGCGTCGGATCCGCTTCGTTTCAGGTGAACGCAACGGCACGCCGTGGCGACCGCTGTGAGGTCGACAGGCGATGCTGGCGCGCACCGTCAGGCGCTGCCTTCAAGCTGCGGCGAGCGGAAGCGCAGCGTCACGCGCAGGCCGAGCCCGTCGCGGCCGCGACCGAAAACCACCGCAGCGCCGTGGCGGTCGGCGATGCGGCGCACGATCGCTAGCCCGAGGCCGGAACCTTCACGATCGCTGCCGGGTGGACGGAAGAAGCGCTCGCCCAAACGTGGCCACCATTCCTCGGCGACGCCGGGGCCGGAATCTTCCACCTCCAGAGCAACCGTGCGCACCTCACGAAGGACCGATACTGTGACCGTGCTGTTTCCGCCCGCATAGTTCAGTGCGTTGTCGACAAGATTGACGAGCGCTTCGCGCAGCATTACAGGATCGCCGGCGATCTCCGCGCCTTGGGTCGGTCCCTCGTATCCCAGATCGATATGCATCGCTATCGCACTGGGTACGCGTTCGCTGATGTAGTTGCGCGCAAGCCGGGCGAGATCGATGCGGGTGGCGGGGGCCGCGTCCTGGGTCGACGTCTGTGCGCGTGCAAGCGTGAGCAACTGGCCGGCCGCACGGCCGGCCCCGGCCGACAGGCGCTCGACGTGAATCAGCGCATCGCGAACGCTGTCGGGCCGCGGATCGGCCAGTGCTCGCTCGGCCTGCAGTCGCAATCCGGCGAGTGGCGTGCGCAACTGGTGTGCGGCATCGGCAATGAAGCGCTCTTGCACATCGAGCAGGTCGCGCAGACGCGCGAACAACGCGTCAATGGTTTGCGTCAGCGAACGGATTTCGACCGGTACGACGCTCTGGTCCAGCGGAGAGAGATCGCGCGCACGGCGTTCGGCGATCTGCTCGGTCAGCGGATCGAGCAGGCGCAGGCCACGGCTGACACCGAACCAGACCAGCACCAGCACCAGTGCAATCAGCAGCAGCACGATCGGCAAGCTGCCAACCAGGATTTCTCGCGCAAGTGCGCGTCGTTCGCGCAGCGTTTCGGCGACGGTGATGACGATCGTGTCGCCGGCGTCATCGCCCGCGAGTGCGACGGTCGCCATGCGCATCGAGTGTCCGCCGCGCACGATCGATTCGAGCCGTGCGGGCGCATCGATCGTGGGTGGCGGTGCGGTCAGGGGCAATTCCGCGTTCGATGCGAGGACGCCATGGCGCAGGCTGCGTACGGCGTAAAAACCCGGATCGCTCGAATCGTATTCCATCAGGATGCGCGCCTGCGGACTCAACTGCTGCATGCCTGCCTCGCTGCGTATCATTTTCTCCAGTGCATGCGTGCCGTCGACCAGCGCGCGGTCGTAGTTGAGGTTTGCATAGTGCAGTGCAATCACGTAGATCAGTGCGCCGCTGCCGAGCCATGCCAGTGCCATTGGCAGCGCGAGGAAGAGCAGCAGACGTCGACGCAGGCTGGGTTGATCAGCCACCTTCGGTTTCCAGCAGGTAACCAAGGCCGCGCACGGTGCGGATGCGCACGCCGCTGCCATCGAGTTTCCGACGCAGGCGATACACCGCGATGTCGAGACCGTTGTCGGTGAGCGTCGTGTCCCAGCTGCACAACGCGTCAACCAATTGTTCGCGGCTCATCACGCGATCGAGCCGCGCGGCAAGGGCTTCGAGCAGGCCGAATTCGCGCGGCGTGAGTTCGATTGGAGCGTCGTCGAGGTGAGCGCGCCGGCGCGGCAGGTCGATACGCAATCGGCCCAGCTGCAATTCAGGCACACCCTGCGTCGTGCGACGGCGCAGCAAGGCGCGCACGCGCGCTTCGAATTCGCGCAGCGCAAAAGGCTTGACCAGATAATCGTCTGCACCGAGGTCGAGTGCGCGCACGCGTTCTTCGAGCTCCTCGCGTGCGGTCGCGATGAGCACCGGCACTGCATCCGCACGTGAGCGCAGGCGGCGCAACAAATCGATGCCGTCGATGTCGGGCAGCCCCAGGTCAAGCACGATCAAGTCATAGGGATGGTCGCGCAACGCGGTATCGGCCTGGCGCCCGTTGGCGAGTCGATCAACTGCGTGCCCGGCGTTGGTCAATGCGGCGCCGATGGCATCTGCGATGGCGGCGTCGTCTTCGATGACCAGGATGCGCATGGGTTGTCGTATTCGTGTGACGGGGCTTGGGAGAATCCTTGCACACTTGCACGGTGGTTGGTTCGCGGGTCCCCCGAAGAGGCTATCAGTTGGGCTCTGCAGCGGCCTCGAATGGTCGTCCGGCAAGCCGTTTCCCGCCATGGCGCGTTGACGTCGCGACCCGCTTTCGTTAAGTTACTGCAGGTGC
This sequence comes from Dokdonella sp., assembly GCA_039919785.1. GTDB lineage: Bacteria > Pseudomonadota > Gammaproteobacteria > Xanthomonadales > Rhodanobacteraceae > Dokdonella_A. The sequence goes on from JBDSFA010000014.1 coordinate 30,852, forward strand.
GAATCATTCTCAGTCGCGATTATGTCAATGCGTGTGCTGCATTGCTGGCCGAACTGCACGAGGGTATGGCGTGAATCGAGGTTCCGGGTGGTCGTTCAAATGGCGCGCAGACGTGCGGCGCGTCGCAGGCTTGCTGCCTGCCGCGGTTGCTTTGTTGCTGGCCATCCAGGCATCTGCGGCGGATTCCGCACTGACCATGGCATCGCTTGGTCGCAAGATCTTCCTCGATCCGTCGCTGTCAGCGTCGGGACAGATGGCGTGCGCGACCTGCCACAGCCCCGCGCATGCGCATTCACAGGTCAACGCCGAACCAGTGCAGTTCGGTGGTGCCAATCTCGACGTACCGGGATTCCGCAGCGTGCCCTCGTTGCGCTATATGGCGAGGAGCGCCTTCTTCTTCGACAAAGAAGGCACGCCGAGCGCAGGCTTCAATCGCGACGGGCGTGCATCGAGCCTGCTGGAGCAGGCGGCACGACCGTTCCTTGCTGCACACGAAATGGCGAATGCTGATGCCGCGACTGTCGCCGCGAAGCTGGGCACAGCCACGTATGCGGACGACTTCCGCAAGCTGTTTGGTGCAGACGTCTTCGACGATGCCGAGGGCGTATTCCTGCGCGCGCGCTTTGCCATCGCGGCGTTCGAAAAGTCGGCGCCGGAACTGCATCCGTTCGATTCCAAATACGATTATTTTCTGCGCGGAAACGTGCGGCTATCGACCCCCGAGTTGCGTGGCCTCGCGCTGTTCAATCGTCCGGACAAGGGCAACTGCGCCGGCTGCCATCCGAGCAACCGCGGCAGCGATGGCTCGCTGCCGCTGTTCACAGACTTTACATACGACAACCTCGGTCTGCCGCGCAACGCGCACATCGCGGCGAATGAAGATCCGACCTACTTCGATTTGGGTCTGTGCGGCCCGGAGCGGTCTGATCTGGTCGATCGCACCGACCTGTGTGGCGCGTTCAAGGTGCCGACCTTGCGCAACGTCGCGACGCGGCCCGTGTTTTTCCACAACGGCCTGTTCACGACCATGCGTGACGCCGTGCGCTTCTACATGCGACGCGATACGAACCCTGACGAGTTCTATCCGCCCGATGCGAACGGCGTCGTGCAGAAATTCAACGACCTTCCGCCGGCAACGCACCGCAACGTGAATACCCAGGAAGTGCCCTACGACCGCCGCCCGGGCGAGGCGCCCCGTTTGAACGATGCCGAGATCGACGACGTGATCGCATTCATCGGCACGCTCACCGACGGCTACGACCCGCTGACCAATACGTCCGATCCCGCGCGCAACGTGCCGGCATCACCCTGACACTCCTGGAGACAACACCATGTTGCGAACCTCGCTGCCGTTGGCGGCCTTGACTGCCGGCCTGCTTGCCGCTATGCCGGCGCATGCGGATGAAGACAGCCTGCGCAAGGAACTTGATGCGCTGCGCGCCGAAGTCGGTGCCTTGCGCGCGGAAGTGAGCCAGTTGCGCGGCGCGCCGGTGGTTGTCGCCGCGACGACCGCCGGCACCGCGACCACACCTACCGCTGTTGCGCCCGCGCTCGCCGATCGTACGGTCGGCGCGGCATCCGTGCCGGTCGCCGCGGCAACCTCGGTAGCCGGCTCCGGCGATGGCACGCGCCTGTGGGGCTACGGCGAACTCAACTACAACCATCCGACGGCACGCTCGTCCGATACGCAGGCCGATGTACGTCGCGCAGTCATCGGTTTCAGTCATGCCTTCAACGAGGACACCCGCGTCTACGGCGAGCTTGAATGGGAGCACGCGGTCGTATCGGCCGTCGATTCGGGCGAAAGCGAAGTCGAGCAGCTCTACGTCGAGCATCAGCTCAATCCCGCGATCGCCGTCCGCGCAGGCCTGACTCTGATTCCGTTCGGCTTTCTCAACGAACGCCACGAGCCGACCAACTACTATGGCGTCGAGCGCGATTTCGTCGAGACGGCGATCATTCCGTCGACCTGGCGTGAAGGCGGCATCTCACTGGTCGGCAGCACCGACTCCGGATTCAACTGGAACGTTGGTGTGACGACGAGCCAGAATCTCAACAACTGGGATCCGACCGACGCCGAGACGCGCGCGTCCCCGCTGGGGGCAATCCATCAAGAACTGCAGTTGGCGAAGTCGCATGATCCGGCCGTCTATGTGGCTGGTAACTGGCAAGGAATTCCCGGCTTCACTGTCGGCGGCGGACTCTTCACCAGCGGTGTCGGCCAGGGCCAGAAGGACTTCCTTGCCAAGGATGCGCGCGTGACGCTCGGTGAAGCGCATGTGCGCTGGCAGCCGGGTCCGTTCGATTTGTCCGCTCTGTATGCGCGCGGCCGCATCACCGACACCGGGGCGCTCAACCTGAGTTTCGTCGGCAATCCGTATCCGGTGCCGGAGGCATTCTGGGGTGGTTACGTGCAAGGCGCATGGCGCGTATGGCAGAACGGCGATTCGTCGCTGGCACCGTTCCTGCGCTACGAGGAATTCAACACGGCCGCCTCGTTTGCCGAAGGTCCACTCGGGCTCGGTGTGCCCAGCGCAGAAACGGAACATGTTGCGACCATCGGCGTGAACTACTATCTCACCCCGGAAGTCGTGTTCAAGCTCGACTATCAGCATTTCAATCATGCCGATGAAGACTTGGGCTACGGCAATCGCTTCAATCTCGGCGTGGGTTACCAATTCTGACCATGAAGAAAATGTCGCGCGCGCGCTGGTTGTTGCCGGTCGGTCTGATGGCCGTGCCGGCCTTTCATGCGGCGTACGCGACGCAGTACATGAGCGTCGCCGAGGCGCAGAAAGCCGCGTTCGCCGATGCCGGCGAATTCCGCGAACAACCGCCGATCGACGCCGCTACGGCAGTGGCGCTCGGCGCGCCGGGCTGGTCGCCGCAGGTGTTCGAGGCACACGCGTCGGGCCAGAGGCTGGGCTGGCTCATCGTCGATCGCGTGATCGGCAAGGCTGAATTGATCACCTACGCGCTCGCGCTCGATGCGGCCGGTACGGTGAAGTCGCTCGACATTCTCGACTATCGGGAGACCCACGGCGGCGAGGTCCGCATCGCCGCGTGGCGCAAGCAATTCGTCGGCAAGAATGTGCAATCACCGCTGCATCTGGATCAGGACATCAAGAACATCTCCGGCGCAACTCTGTCGTCGCGACACGTCACCGAAGGCGTGCACAGGCTTTTGCAGCTTTACCAGAACACTCTGCGCGTGAGCGGATGAACGCGAAGCGCACGATCCGTCGTTCACGACCCTGGCTCGGCACCTTCGTCGACATTCGCGTCGATGGACTCGATGACGAGATGGCGATATCGGCGATCGAAGCCGCGTTTGCCGAAGTCGCCGCGGTGCATCGCCTGATGAGTTTCCATGAGGCGACCAGTGATCTTTCTCGGTTGCATCGCGACGCGGTCCGCAAGCCGGTAGCGGTCGACGCGCGCACCTACGAGGTGCTGCGGGCTGCACTGCGCTTTTCCGAGGAGTCGCAAGGCTGTTTCGATCCAACCATCGCAGCGCGACTGGTGGAATGGAAGCGTCTGCCGCGCCCGCTCGATGCAGCGTCTGCGGATCCGCTTGCGAATTGGCGCGATATAGAATTGCTTGATGACGTGCGCGTGCGCTTCAAGCGTGCGCTCTGGCTCGACCTCGGCGGCATCGCCAAGGGCTATGCCGTCGATCGCGCGCTGGCGGTGCTGCAAGCAACGGATGCGTCCGCAGCATGCGTCAATGCCGGTGGCGATCTGCGTCGGTTCGGTTCGACGCCGGAGCAGATCGAGTTGCGCCTTTCGCCGATGGCTGGGGAGGCGGCTGCGCTCGTCGAACTCGGCGATGC